>JANYLA010000078.1 GCA_025361485.1 Bacteroidales bacterium | reverse complement strand
TAAGATCGCTGTCGTATATATTGCAGATATACAGATAGATAAAGATTAATGCTTCTGATTTATGCCTGGGAATCATGCTTATGGGATTAAGTGGGATTAATCCATTAAGATACTGATTCTCAGGTTTATAACAAAATATATTTGACACTATTTAGCTGTCATACAGCATGTTGTGTCATTTTTTATCAACAATTATTTAACTGTTAATTCGCATTAAAAACTAAAATTAAGGTTAAAATAAAAAGAGGATTACTTCATCAGCAAGCCTCTTTTATAAAAAAAGTATTTTCAATTACCTCGTCTTACACTCCATCATAATCATTTTACATGCGTTGGTATTTCCTAGTTGGCATGACTTGTGAAAATCCAGACAGGCTTTCGATTTCTCAGTTGATTTCAGGTATGCCATTCCACGGTTATGGTAACTTGCCGCATTATTTGGATCAAGGTCAATGGCATTATTATAGTCGTTAATTGCATCAGCAAAAAGACCTAACTTGTAATTTGCATACCCTTTATAATTGTAAATATTTGGGTTGCGAGGCGAAAGCTCTAGCGCCTTTTTATAGTTCTCTAAGGCTAAATTAAAAGATTCTTGTTTGAGCTGAGTTGCGCCCAGATTCAAATAAATCTGAATTTTAAGACTAGTCGTTGAGTTCATCGATAATGCTAGTGTAAAATCTTCTGATGCTTTATCGAATTGTCCTTTTTTGTTATTTAAAATTCCTCTACGAAAGATATATTCAGCATTATCAGAGTAAGTCTTAATTGCATTATCGATATATTTTTGCGCTTCTTTAAGATCATCATTTAAAAGGCAAGCTTTAATCATTCCACCAAGAGCCGCAGTATCATTGGGTTGTTCCTGAAGTGCTTTACTAAAATTGGTAACGGCATCTTTGAAGTTGCGATTCTTTAGGTTCTGATTTCCTGAATCAATAAACCCTTGAATACCCGTTTGAGCAAATAATCCCTGAGAAACCATCAGGGTGATAAATAGGTAAATGATTGTCTTTTTCATCTTCATTAATGCTTATTTTGTCTAATCGGCTAACGTTGCTTCAAATTTAACTCTATTAATTATTGCTCGACCTAAAGTTACCTCATCGGTATATTCTAATTCATCACCAAACGCAACACCTCTTGCAATGGCTGATATGGAGATAGGTTGTTGTTTTAACTTTTTATAGATAAAAAAGTTTGTTGTATCGCCCTCCATGGTTGCGCTAAGCGCCATAATAACCTCTCTTACGTTGCCTTCGGCAATTTTGTTTATCAGCTGATCGATTTTCAGATCAGCAGGTCCAATTCCATCCATCGGGCTGATTACTCCACCTAGTACAAAATATAGACCATTATACTGATGAGTGTTCTCAATGGACATTACATCTTTAATATTCTCAACCACACAAAGCAATGAACTGTCGCGTCGAGGGTTTGAACATATTGTACAAACATCAGTATCGGATATATTGTTGCAAATCTTACAATGCTTTACTTCGTGCCGAAGTTTTATCATTGTTTCGGAGAACCTGTCAACATCAACTTCGCTTTGCCTTAATAGATGAAGCACTAACCTTAACGAGGTTTTCCTCCCTATACCCGGAAGTTTTGCAAACTCCTCAACAGCATTCTCCAGCAACTTCGATGGGTAGATTTGATTATTCATTATTCCAAAATCCTTTTTCACAAATCTACAAAATATCGCTCAAAGGGATTTGTATTGATGTTTATTTTTTCTTTCACCTTATTTTTTCTACAATTGTACTCCAAATTAATCGAAAAAAAATGTCCCCCACGCTAATTGCTTCAATTGTCGGCACCTACTTTCTTGCTTTGCTAGTAATAACCTATTTTACATCAAAAAATGCCACAAATCACACTTTTTTTCTTGGGAATAAGAAATCACCTTGGTATGTAGTTGCTTTTGGAATGATTGGGGCATCGCTTTCGGGTGTAACATTTATGTCGGTTCCAGGGTGGGTTAAGGATACCCAGTTTACTTACATGATGGTTGTTTTTGGATATTTGGCAGGATACATTGTTATTGCCACCGTACTGATGCCATTGTATTATCGATTAAATCTGACTTCTATTTATAGTTACCTTGAGGGACGATTTGGCAACTCAACCTATAAAACTGGAGCATCATTTTTTCTTCTATCAAGGATAATCGGCGCTTCGCTTAGGATGTTTATTGTTGTAAATGTTTTACAAATTTTTGTTTTCGATGCGTGGAACATCCCTTTCTTTGTAACAATCATAGTATTTATTGTTTCAATTCTAATTTATACTTTTAAAGGAGGAATCAAAACGATTATATGGACCGATACGCTTCAAACAACATTTATGCTATTGGCGGTTGTGCTATCAATTGTGTTTATTTCTAAAGAGCTGAATCTTTCATTTAGCGCATTGCTATCGAAAGTATTCCAAAGCGATTACTCAAAAATTATTGAGACCGATTGGAATAGCAAACGATTTTTTATAAAGCAATTTTTAAGCGGGGCATTTATTGCCATCACCATGACGGGCTTAGATCAGGAGATGATGCAGAAGAACTTAAGCTGCCGTTCACTCAAGGATGCTCAAAAGAATATGTTCACGTTCAGTTCAGTACTTGTATTCGTTAACTTGATGTTCTTAGTACTTGGTGCAATTCTGGTTTTTTATGCCAGCTCGAAGGGAATTAACGTTGCAAAAACGGACGATCTTTTTCCAACCATTGCAATTCATCATTTAATGCCTATTGCAGGAATAATTTTTATTATTGGGTTGATTTCTGCTGCATATCCAAGCGCAGATGGTGCGCTAACATCATTAACCACCTCGTTTTGTATCGACATACTTGGGATAAATAAATTCTCGTTTCCCGAGGATAAAAAGATCAAAGTAAGATACTTAGTTCACTTCTCGTTTGCCCTATTATTGCTGTTTTGTATACTTATTTTTAGGAGTTTAAACGATAAGGCCATTATCGATAATCTTTTTACCATAGCTGGTTATACCTATGGCCCTTTGCTTGGACTATATTCCTTTGGGATGTTTACCAAGTGGCAAGTTAAGGATAGATGGATTCCTTTGGTGGCAATTGTTTCGCCTATTATTTGCTTTTTCCTAAGCCGATATTCAGTTCAGCTGCTTTGGGGTTATAAATTTGGGTTTGAGCTATTAATTCTAAATGGAGCACTTACATTTATTGGACTTTGGTTGTTACGAATGAGAAAACAGTTATAGAAACTGTTGCCTGTCAGCTGTCAACAAACAACCATTATTTACTGGTTCATTGCATGCCCAAATATCTCCTCAAGAATTGGTTGATACCTATCATATAGAATCTTTCGACGCAATTTTAGTGTGGGTGAAAGTTCTCCGGTTTGAGAACTCCATTGCTCGATAACGAGTCTGAATCTCTTGATTTGTTCAAATTCACCTAGCTGCTTATTTATTGAATTGATCTCCTTTTGATAACGAGCATTCACCTCGGGTTTTGCAATAAGATCCTTGTTGTTTTCAAAGTGAACCTTATGCCTCGAGCACCAATCGTGGAGAAAACTAAAGTTAGGCGAGATTAATGCGCTTACAAACTTTTCGTTCTCGCCAACAATCATTGCCTGTTCGATAAAAAACGACTCCTTAACCTTATTTTCAATTACCTGTGGAGCTACATATTTTCCACTCGACATTTTGAATATCTCTTTTTTGCGGTCGGTGATAACCAAGAACCTATTATCATCAATTCGACCAATATCACCCGTGTGGAACCAACCATCCTCATCAATAGCCTGTTTTGTTAACACGTCATCTTTGAAATATCCGATCATCAGGTTTGGCCCTTTCATAAGTATTTCACCATCTTCGGCAATAATAACAGTTACGTTTTCAAGAATTGGACCTACGGACCCAAACTTTACGCTATTGGGCTCCTGAAAATGGTTTACAGCAATAACAGGCGATGTTTCAGTTAGTCCATACCCTTCAAGAACGGGGATTCCAGCGGCCCAGAAAACACGTGCTAATCGTGGTTGGAGTGCTGCGCCACCGCTAACAATAAGTTTCATTTTGCCTCCAAGTGCAAGTTGCCATTTACTGAAAACCAATTTACGGGCTAGTTTCAATTGAATATTATAAAACCAACCATTTTTACTATCAAACTCATATCGTAAGCCGAGGCTGACTGCCCAAAAGAAAATACGTTTTTTTACCCCCGATAAATCTTTTCCTTTGGCAATTATTTTATCATAAACAGCCTCAAGAACTCTGGGTACAGCACAAAAGGCATTGATATTAAGCTCTCTAATATTGTCGCCGATTGTTGCCATGCTTTCTGCGTAGTAAATGGTCATTCCGGTGTACTGATAAATGTATATAACCATCCTTTCGAGCACATGGCAAAGTGGGAGAAAGCTTAAAGTTCTATCGCCAGCTGTAAGAGGAAGTCGGGGAGAGGTGGCAATAACATTTGATAATAAATTTTCATGCGAAAGCATCACTCCTTTTGAAAGACCTGTAGTGCCTGAAGTATATATTAAAGTTGCTATATCATTCGTTTTAATGGACTCTTTGATTTTTATAAGTTCATCTTTATTTGCTTGATCTTTTCCAATAGTTGCAATATTCTCCCAAAAGTTGATCCCCTCAGATTTAACAAAAGTATATATTCCAATAATTCTAGGTATTTCAGCAGCAATTGGTTGAAGTTTCTCGTAAAGAGCCTTATTTTCAACAAATATAATTTTCGATTCGGAGTGGTTTAGAATGTGTTTATATTCATCATTGCTAATTGTTGAATATATTGGAACATGAACCATACCTAATTGGCTAACTGCCATATCTACAAAGTTCCACTCGGGTCGGTTATTAGAAACGGTGGCAACCTTATCCCCTTTTTTTAATCCTAAAGCAAGTAAGCCATAGCTTAAGTTATTTGCATTTTCAATATAAGCATGAATGTCATATTCAATCCAGATGCCATTTTGTTTAGATGCAAGAACAGTTCGTCCATTATACATATCAATACCTCGTTCAAGGATATCAAAAGTTCTGGTCGATATCATGCTTTTTTCATTAAGTTAGAAACCCAAAAATAGGAAAAAGATTAAGAATCAATTAAACGAATGTTTAATTTATGATAGATATAACAATTATAATGTCTATTGGTTTAATTCAATAGTTAAACGGAATTTGATTGGGAAATCAATGAATATATATTTATTGAGGAACTCTTTCAAGTCTTGATGTATCAAATCCAAGCAATTCGGCCTTTTTAACAAGATTGTTATAGATTAAATCATCCATTGTTTTAGTACGGCATAGAATCCATAAATAGTCTTTTGATGAACTACCAACTAAAACATATTGATAGTTATCGTCTAAATCAAGTATAAGATATTCTCCACCAAAAGGCCAAAAAAAGTAAACCATCAATCTACCTGGAATATTGGGATCCGGAATTTTTGCAAACCCCTTTGCTTTTTTGAGTTTTCCGGTTAACGAATCCTTAAATCCTTGGTTAAGAACTTCAACTTTACCGTTCTTCTTTAGCGAATAGGTTGCTGATACTCCAACTAGTCCTTTTTCGAAAGAATGGGTAAACCGAGCTATCTCATACCATGTACCCATGTAACGTTCCAAATCAACTTTTTCAACTGTTTTCATAGTATTTGATTCTGTTTTGGCGCTATTACCACAACTTATTTGTATTAGTAAAATAAAAATGACGATTGGATAGTAAACCTTTATTGTCATAGTCGATCTATTTAAAAAGGTAAGAAATAATGTTTATTACCATAATTAACCAAAAGTACCTATTCTTTGTTTATTCTAAATTGAATTAGCATTTATCATTTAAATCTTTGAAAATGAATTATAAAACCTTATTGTTCTATAGCGCATTTCTACTTTTAGTGGGTTGTTCAACCAGAACCGATAAAGAAATTATTGCTGATATCTTTAAAACATCACAATACGATACTACTTCATATCATACTCTTAGGATTCTTAGTAAGAGTTACCCAAATAGACTATGTGGAACACCTATTTCTATTAAGGCCGTTGAGTATATGAAAGGGGTAATGGAAAATGAAAAGTTTGATACTGTATATCTTCAGGAATGTACCGTTGCGCATTGGGATAGAGGATTAAAGGAGATTGGCAAAATATATTCTTCAAAAGAAGGTGAAACGAAAATTGCAGTTTGTGCCCTTGGAAATTCAGTTGCTACTTCTGCAAACGGTTTAAAGGCTGAAGTTATTGAGGTTAAATCATTTGAAGAGTTAGAAAAGTTAGGAGAGAAGATTGTTAAGGGGAAAATAGTATTCTTTAATAAACTCATGGATTCGAATAAGGTAAGCTCATTTGATGCTTATGGCGAAGTGGTAGGTTTTCGATTTTCAGGAGCTTCTGTTGCTGCAAAATACGGTGCTGCAGCTGTTTTAGTCAGATCGTGTACAACAGCGAATGATACTTTTCCTCACACAGGCGTAATGAGGTATAAGGATTCTAATCAAATTCCTGCTTTTGCTATTTCTACAATACATGCTGGTATTTTAAGTAAACAGCTAACAACTGATCCCAAGTTAAACCTCTTCCTAAAATCCGATTGTAAGTTTTTAAACGATGAAAAATCGTATAATGTCATTGGCGAAGTACGTGGTAGTGAGTTTCCCAATGAGATAATTACTGTTGGAGGTCATCTCGATGCTTGGGATATAACCGAAGGAGCACACGATGATGGAGGTGGTTGTGTTCAGTCCATCGATGTTTGGCATATCTTCAATAAAATTGGTTACAGACCAAAAAGAACGCTTAGAGTTGTAATGTTCATGGATGAGGAGATGAATCAACGTGGAGGTAAAAAGTATGCAGAAGAAGCACTTCTGAAGAAAGAGAAACATCTATATGCTATGGAATCGGATGGTGGATGCGATAAACCGTTAGGATTTACTTTCGATACCAATGAGGAGTACCTAACAAAATTCAAATCATATATTCCACTATTTGAGCCCTATGGCATTAACGTTTTTGTAAATGAGGGTAGCGGAGTTGATGTTGAACCTTTGAAAGAGCAGAATGTTGTTCTAGGAGAACTTGTTGTAGATCCTACCCATTATTTCGATTTTCATCATAGTAGATATGATACCTTCGAAAGAATTAATATTCAATATCTGCAGCAGGGTGGTGCAACAATGGCTTCATTAATTTACTTAGTAGATAAATACGGATTAAAATAAACCCTACTACTTATAAACTTATTAGCTTGTTAACTTATCACCTTGTCAACTTCTTAGATATACTCATCCCAACTCCTAATATCCAAGTCTTCAATCTTCTTATTGCAGATTGCGAAAAGGAATGCTGCGGCTAACCTAGAATTAGTAACAAGAGGAATATTGTAATCAATTGCTGACCGCCGAATTGAGTAGTCGTTATCCAGTTCCTTCCTCGATAAGTTTTTTGGCACATTGATAACCATTTCCACCTGTCGATTTCGAATAAGTTCAATGCTATTTGGTGTTTCAGGCTCATCGGGCCAAGCAACAGGGATAGCATTTACACCATTCTCCTTCATGAATTTAGCCGTTCCCTTGGTTGCATAAATCGTGAACCCTTGCTCTTGCAAGAGAATTAATGGTTCAACAAGTGCAATTTTTGATCTTAAAGGACCAGATGAGACCAAAATGCTTTTTTGTGGTATTCGATAGCCTACCGAAAGCATTGCCTTTATAAGAGCATCGTCAAAATCGTTACCGATACAACCAACCTCACCGGTGGAGGCCATTTCAACACCAAGTATTGGATCGGCCTTTGAAAGCCTGCTAAACGAGAACTGAGAGGCTTTAATACCCACATGATCAATCTCGAACATTGATGGGGGAAGAGTATTGGGCATTCTGCCCAGCATAAAATTTGTAGCAGCCCCGATAAAATTGTACCCAAGAACTTTTGAAACAAATGGGAAACTGCGACTTGCGCGAAGATTACATTCAATCACCTTAACATCATTATTCTTTGCAAGCAGTTGCATATTGAACGGGCCCGTAATATTTAGCTCTTTTGCAATATCACGGGCAATCTTACGTATTCGACGTATGGTTTCGAAGTAGAGCTTTTGGGGAGGGAATACCAACGTTGCATCGCCAGAGTGAACACCTGCAAATTCAACATGTTCAGAGATTGCATCGATAATCACCTCTCCATTATTTGCTACTCCATCAAACTCGATCTCCTTTGCCCCTTCAATAAATTCGCTGACTACAACAGGATGATTCTTTGAAACATTAGCAGCTAGCTGAAGATAATCCCTTAGCTCTTCGGAATTGGAAACAACATTCATTGCTGAACCCGAAAGCACGTATGATGGGCGAATCAGAACTGGGTATCCAACCTCATCAACAAATTTTTCAACCTCCTCAAAGGTTGAGAGCTGCTTCCAACGGGGTTGGTCAATTTTTAGTACATCAAGCATTTCAGAGAATTTTTGGCGATCTTCAGCTCTGTCGATATTCCCAGGAGTAGTACCCAGAATTTTAACTCCAGCATTATATAATCTCATTGCCAAATTATTTGGAATTTGACCGCCCACCGAAACAATTACCCCAATAGGTTTTTCAATCTCGATGATATCGAGAACGCGCTCAAAGGTTAGCTCATCGAAGTAAAGTCTATCACAAATATCATAATCTGTACTAACGGTTTCGGGGTTGTAATTAATCATTACTGAACGGTATCCCATTTTTCGAATTTCACTCACTGCACTGACGGTACACCAGTCGAATTCAACAGAACTGCCAATTCTATAAGCGCCAGAACCTAAAACTATAACCGATTTGTCCTTTTTATCGTTGATAATATCGTTTTCAGTCCCATTATAGGTGATATACATATATGCTGTTGACGACGGATATTCAGCAGCAAGAGTATCGATCTGCTTGACTACAGGGAAAATACCAAGGTTCTTTCTATGAGCCCTAACTTTACTTTGGCATTCCTCTATTTCATTTGGCGATGGGTTGTAAATTAATCGGGCAAGCTGAAAATCGGAGAACCCCATCCCTTTAGCAATACTCAGGGTGTCAAAATCAAGATCTTCAATTGATTTTATTCTCTCAAGGGTCTGCTTGTAGTTAGTAATATTTGCCAATTTCTCAAGAAACCAAACATCAATTGCTGTTAACTGGTGAATTCTTTCGATTGTCCAACCATTTTCGAGTGCCTCTGCTACTGCAAAGATTCGTTGGTCGGTAGGGTGGGAGAGCGACTCCTCAAGGTTTGGGTGCGATATCTTTGGATTGGCAACCAATCCATGCATACCCTGCCCAACCATCCTCAAACCTTTTTGAATGGCCTCTTCAAAGGTGCGACCAATCGCCATAACTTCGCCAACACTCTTCATGGATGAGCCAATCTCGCGGGTTACACCTTGAAATTTATTCAGATCCCAACGGGGGATTTTTACTACGATATAGTCGAGAGCAGGTTCAAAGCAAGCAGTTGTAGTTTGTGTTACAGCGTTTTTTAGCTGATGTAATCCATACCCTAAACCAAGTTTAGCTGCTATGAAAGCGAGTGGATAACCAGTGGCTTTGGAAGCTAATGCTGATGAACGCGATAAGCGGGCATTAACTTCAATAACCCTGTAATCCTCGCTATTGGGATCGAGAGCATACTGAACATTACACTCTCCAACCACACCTAGATGGCGTATTATCTTAATTGCTAATGCCCTTAATTTATGATATTCCGAATTTGATAGTGTTTGCGATGGAGCAACCACAATACTTTCACCAGTATGAATTCCCAGAGGATCGAAGTTTTCCATATTACAAACGGTAATACAGTTATCGAACCTATCGCGAACAACTTCATATTCAACCTCTTTCCATCCTTTTAGCGATTCCTCTACAAGTATTTGATTTGAATACGAAAAAGCGTTGGTCGCTAGTGCTTTTAATTCTTCATCATTTGAGCAAAAACCGCTACCCTGACCCCCAAGTGTAAATGCAGCTCTAATGATTAAAGGAAATCCAATGGTACGGGCAGCTTCAATAGCCTTGTCAACGCTATCAACGGCAATACTTTTTGGGGTTTTAACATCAATCTCACGTAGTTTCCCTGCAAATAGTTCACGATCCTCTGTGTTAATAATTGTTTCAACCGGAGTTCCAAGTACATCTATGTTATGTTTCGATAAGATACCTGAATTATAGAGTGTAGTACCACAGTTTAATGCTGTTTGCCCACCAAAGGAGAGAAAAATTCCATCAGGCTTTTCAATCTCAATAACCTTTTCGACAAAGTAAGGGGTTACAGGAAGAAAGTAAACCTTATCAGCAATGCCCTTGCTAGTCTGTACTGTGGCTATATTCGGATTGATAAGAATAGTTTTTATCCCTTCTTCCTTTAAGGCTTTTAAAGCTTGCGAGCCACTATAGTCAAACTCTCCTGCTTCGCCAATTTTAAGCGCTCCTGAACCGAGAACTAGTATTTTTTTATATTGTTTCTTCATAATAGTTTAAGATTATTTCACAGAGGAATACAGAGAAGGCACAGAGTGCCACAGAGAATCTCTCTGTATTGCTCCGTGAGTCCTCAGTGGAACTCTGTGTTATATTTTTCATTATAAGGTTCATAATTTGATTAATATCTTTTACTTCTGATGTTTTTCAACAAGAGCTATAAATTCATCGAATAAAAACTCGGTATCGGTTGGACCCCCTGATGCTTCGGGATGAAACTGTGCAGCAAAGAATGGTTTTGTTTTGTGCTTAATCCCTTCGCAGGTTCCATCATTTGCATTCTCAAAGAGTATTTCCCAATCAATCGGAAGTGTTGATGTATCAATGGCAAATCCATGATTCTGTGATGTGATAAAGCATCTATCGGTACCTTTCATTATTACAGGTTGGTTATGGCTTCGATGTCCGTATGGAAGCTTATAAGTATCTGCTCCTGCTGCAAGAGCCATTAGTTGATTACCTAAACAAATTCCCATAATTGGTTTATTCCCTTCTAAGGCTTTTTTAAGATTTTGAATGGTTGCTTCATTCATCTTTGGATTGCCAGGGCCATTGGAAAGGAAGAGCCCATCCCAATCTTCGTTATTGAAATTATAATCGTATGGAACCCTGGTAACTATGGTGTTACGGCTAATTAAGCATCGGATAATGTTATTTTTTATTCCACAATCAACAAGTGTAATTTTATATTTTCCATTTCCATAAACCACCTTTTCTTTCACTGAAACTTGTCCCACCAAGTCCTCTTGATTTGGGTCGATAAATGGAATCTCTTTATCGAATTCAATTTTGGCAAGCGTTGTTCCCTTTTCTCTTAGTTGCTTTGTCAGTGCACGGGTGTCAATTCCTGATATTGCAGGAATTTTATGCTCATTAAGCCATTCAGAAAGGCTCATCTGAGCATTCCAGTGACTATAGCATTCGCTATACTCTGCCACCACTAAGCCTGATACCTGAATTCTGTCTGATTCCCAGAACTGAAAGATATCGTTCTCGGTTGCTTTGCCTGGTACACCATAATTTCCGATTAATGGATAAGTGGCAACGAGTATTTGACCCCGGTAAGAGGCATCTGTAAGGCTTTCAGGATAGCCAGTCATAGCGGTATTAAAGACCAGCTCCCCTGCTGAACCTCCTTGGTATCCAAAGGAAGTTCCAATTATGACTGTGCCATCTTCAAGAATCAGTTTTGCTTTTACATTATTCATTTTTGTTGGGATTAGGGCATAAAAAAGGTCGGTGATAAGCCGACCTTGAATTGAAAATATATTTTAGTGAGGAAAGTTCATTGGTTTCAGCAACGGGAGTTAGATATATATCGATAAAAAAAAAGTCTGCCGATAATGGCAGACTTAATAAATTATAATAGTATGATGAATCTTCAAAACCTGTATGTTTTTGCGAAAGTAACTTCTCTTTACTTTGATCCATGTCTTTTTAATAACTCGACAAATGTAAAACGAAATGTTAATATCAGCAAAGTCTATTATCAAATATTTATTAACAAATAAATGATCAGTTGATTACCCCAATAAACTCACAGCTTTTTTAATAGCACCATCAAGGCCCGAAGGGTTCTTCCCGCCGGCAGTTGCATAGAATGGCTGACCACCACCACCACCTTGAATCTCCTTAGCTGCTTCCCTTACAATATTTGATGCGTTTAGCTTATGCGATTCAATCAGCTTTTCATCAACCATAATTGTTAGCATTGCTTTTCCATCAGAAGTAGAGCCTAGTACAAGGAAGAGATTCTCAATCTCATTTTTTAGCTGAAAGGCTAAATCCTTTATGGCATCAGGGCTACTAATTTCAATCTTTTTTGCAATAATATTTACTCCATTCTTCGATTCAACCGATGATTTTAAAGTTGCTTTTAGAGCATGAACTTTTTCTTTCATCATCCCTTCAATCTCCTTTCGAAGATTGGCATTCTCCTCAACAAGTTTTGATGCTCCTTGTAATAGGTTGGCCGGATTTCCTAAAATTTGCTTTACCTCTTTGATGCTATCAATTTGTGCATAAAGGAATTCTTCCGCTTTTACTCCAGTTATAGCCTCAATTCTTCTAATACCTGCTGATATGGCACCTTCAGAGATAATTTTAATGAAACCAATTTGACCAGTAGATGGAACGTGAGTCCCTCCGCAAAGTTCAACTGATTCCCCAAAACGAATAATACGTACTGAATCTCCGTATTTTTCACCGAATAGGGCCATCGCACCCATCTTAACAGCACTATCCATTGACATATTACGATGCTCATCCAAAGGAATGTTTTGGCGTATTTTTTGATTCACCAAAATCTCAACAGCACGAATCTCCTCATCGGTCATTTTTTGGAAATGTGCAAAGTCAAAACGAAGGTTTTCGGAATTAACCAATGAACCTTTCTGTTCAACATGAGTACCTAGAACAGTCCGTAAAACATAGTGAAGTAGGTGAGTGGCTGAGTGGTTATTCGCAGTGCTTACTCTTTTTTCAAGATTAACTTTACCAACAAATTTTGCACTTGGATTTGTTGGTAGTTTATCAACCAAATGGATTGTTAAATTATTCTCCTTAATGGTATTTTCAATATTGATAACTTCACCATTAGCTTCAATGGTACCTGTATCACCAACCTGACCACCTGATTCAGCATAGAATGGAGTTTTATCAAATACAAGATGATATTGCTCTTTCCCTTTGGTTTTGATTGTCCTCATTCGAGCAATTCGAATCTCTGCTTCGGTATGGTCGTATCCAACAAACTCAACTTCAGATATCTTCAATACCTCTTGCCAATCAAAAGTTTCAACTGCGGCATCGGAGCGTGAGCGATCCTTTTGCTGTGCCATTTCACTCTTGAATGCCTCCATATCAACCGTAAGATTATTTTCTCTTAAAATAAGTTCTGTTAGGTCAATTGGAAATCCAAAAGTATCATATAGTATAAAGGCGTCTTTACCAGAAATTACTGCTTTATTCTCTTTTTTGGCTGTGCTTATCATCCCATCGAGCATTTTTATTCCAGTTTCAAGAGTGCGAAGAAATGAAGCCTCTTCCTCATGGATTACTTTGATAATTAGCTCTTTTTGTGAGATTAGTTCAGGGAAAAATTTACCCATTTCAACCGAAAGAACATCAACTAGCTTATTGATGAAAGGTTCACGGAAATTTAGGAATGTATATCCGTAACGAACTGCACGGCGAAGAATTCTTCGAATTACATAACCTGCCTTAACGTTCGATGGTAGTTGTCCATCCGCAATTGAGAATGATACTGTTCTTAAATGGTCGGCAATAACGCGCATAGCAATATCACGCTTTTTATCCTTGCCATACTCGAAACCGCACATCTTCGATATTTTACCAATAATTGGTTGGAAGATATCAGTATCGTAGTTGCTCTGCTTACCCTGAATTACCATTGATAAGCGTTCAAAACCCATTCCAGTGTCGACATGCTGAGCAGGTAACTGTTCAAGTTGACCGTTTGCTTTGCGGTTATACTGGATGAATACCAAGTTCCAAATCTCAATAACCTGAGGATGGCCTGTATTCACCATCTTATCACCAGGGATTGCTTTCTTCTCATCAGCATTTCTGATATCAACATGTACCTCAGAGCATGGTCCGCATGGTCCTGATTCACCCATCTCCCAGAAATTATCTTTCTTTGAACCCATTAAGATTCTACTTTCTGGTAGATGTTTCTTCCAGTACTCAAAGGCTTCCTTATCCATGTCAATTCCATCCTCGGTACTTCCTTCGAAAACGGTTACATATAGACTGTTTCTATCAATTTTCAGTACGTCAACCAAAAACTCCCAGGCCCAATCAATAGCATCTTTTTTGAAGTAATCACCAAACGACCAGTTACCAAGCATTTCGAACATGGTATGGTGGTAAGTATCGTGACCAACCTCTTCAAGGTCATTATGCTTCCCTGATACACGAAGACACTTTTGTGTATTCGCAATTCGTGGATGTTTTACGGGAGAATTACCAAGAAAAATATCCTTGAACTGGTTCATTCCAGCATTAGTAAACATTAGGGTAGGATCATTTTTGACTACCATCGGAGCCGATGGTACAATCTGATGCATCTTACCACGAAAAAAGTCAAGAAACGCTTGTCTGATTTCGCTCGATTTCATATTATAAAGAATTTAGTTAAACAACTGTTTTATAATAAAATATAAGTAAAAAAATAATTCTAATAATCAAAAAAAATATAACCTTGTATTAGTCTTTATCTTTGATGGTTATTGAAAATGGCTCTTTCATAAAGCACTTAATTTTAATGATTTATTGAGTATTAGTTGACATTTTAATATCAACTTTTCGATTAAAAACTTTGCAAAAATAAATATTTACATTAGATTTGTCGACATTCGTCAAAATGGAATCGTTTTAAAGTGCTATAAATAAAAGAGATGGCAAAAGTAAAATATAAATTTAATCCTCACACATTAAAGTTTGATGTAATCTCGCATCCCCTTCGCAAAAAGATTGCAAATATAGCAATTCATTTATTTGTTAACCTAACATTAGCAGCAACTTTAGTCTACATTTATTCAATTTTTTTGGATACTCCTAAGGAGAAGAATATCAAAAGAGAAATTGAGAATACTATTGTTAAATACGAACTTTTTCAGCGTAAAATAAATGAAAAAGTCTTACTGGTTAAGGAATTTCAAAAAAGGGATAACAATATTTATCGAGCAATTTTTGAAGCCGATACAATTCCAGCCTCACAAAAAGAAGGAGGTTATGGAGGGGTGAATAGATATAAGTCTTTTGAAAAGTTTGAACACGCTAATCTGTTTATTAAAACTTTCACATTATTTGACCAATTGAATTGGCAAGTTTACCTTCAATCAAAGTCATTTGATGAAGTAATTGATTTAGCAAGGAATAAGGAAAAAATGACGCATTGTATTCCGGCAATACAGCCTGTATCCTTAACTACCATTTCAGCACATTTTGGTTTTAGATCAGATCCATTTACACATCACCTAAAGATGCACTACGGTATTGATTTTTCAGGGTCAATTGGTACGCCAGTTCATGCAACAGGAGAAGGTGTTGTGGTCAGCGCTGAATTTTCATTTACTGGTTATGGAAAAGAAGTAGTAATTGATCATGGATTTGGATATAAAACTCGTTATGCTCACCTTAGTAAAATTGAAGTTCAAGCTGGTGATAAGATAATTCGTGGTCAAGTAATTGGTCTGCTTGGTAACTCAGGTAGGAGCACTGGTCCTCATCTTCACTATGAAGTTATGCTGCGTAATTCAGCAATTGATCCACTAAACTATTTCAATGATCTTACTAGTGAAGATTACGATGACATGGTTAAGTTTGCAACAGTTGGAAAAACGGAGCACGATACTCTCGACTAAAATAAGATTTCTTTTTGATAGTTTTATTGTAAATTTGACATTTCAATATAAGTTGACCAATGCCAAAGAGTAAGTATAAATTTAATCACGAAACTCTTAGTTTTATTAAGGTTCGAGCCTCTTTAAAGCAAAAGTTTATAAGGGGCCTTACCTATTTAATGTCTACAATTGTTATCACAATAGTTTATTACTCAATTTATACATCATTTTTTGATACTCCACAAGAGAGAGGATTAAAGCGTGAAAGGGATGAGCTTCTTCTTCAATTTGAATTGCTAAATGGAAAATACTCTCAGGTTGAGGCAGTTTTAAAGGATATTCAGCAACGTGATGAAAATATCTATCGGACAATTTTTGAAGCTGAACCTATTCCTTTTTCAATTCGTTCTGCTGGGATAGGCGGGGTTGATAGATATTCTATTTTGGAAGATTTGTCTAATTCTGAAATTGTAATCGAAGCAACGAAGAAGTTGGATAAATTAGCTAAAGAGGTTTATGTTCAAACCAAATCCTTTGATGAAATTATCGATCTGGCCAAGAATAAGGAATCTATGGTAAAGTCAATTCCTGCAATTCAGCCATTATCAAATAAAGATTTAACAAGAGTTGCATCTCCTTTTGGAGTACGAATACATCCATACTATAAAGTATTGAAAATGCACTCAGGGATGGATTTTACAGCACCATCAGGGACTGAAGTTTATGCTACGGGCGATGGAGTTGTATTTGATACTGATAGATCTAAAAGAGGATATGGGAACACTGTAATTATTGATCATGGATTTGGGTACAAGACCCTTTATGCTCACTTAAGTGAGATTCTTGTAAGCACTGGCGCAAAGGTTAGACGTGGTGCCGTTATTGGTCTTGTAGGCAATACAGGAATGAGTTTGGCTCCTCACCTTCACTATGAGGTTCGAATGAATGATAATCCCATCAATCCCATCAATTTTTACTTTAATGATTTAACACCAGAGCAATACGAAAAACTTATAGAATTAGCTTCTCAAACATCACAAAGTTTTGATTAGTAATAAATGAAAAAAATAACTCTCTTAATCCTATTCATTTATTTCTTTTCTGTCAATCTATTAATAGGTCAGAATAATAGTCTTGTTAGGATTGTATCCGTCGGAGATATTAATCTTGGAACTAGTTATCCTTCTGACGATTACTTACCTTCACTAAAAGAAGCACCATATTTTCTCCTTAAACAAGCAAATGGCTTAATTTCATCTGCTAATTTCGCCTTTTGTAATCTCGAGGGAGCTTTCTTGAATTCTGGTATTGTTGCAAAGCGGTGTAAGGATTCAACAAATTGCTTTGTTTTTAAAACACCTACATCATATTTTAAATGCTTGGTTGATGCTGGATTTGACCTTTTTAGTTTAGCGAATAATCATATTAATGATTTTGGACAAGCAGGAGTTGATACAACCTATCGCCTTATCGATAAGTATAAATTGGCTGGGGCAGGAACACCAAATCGTTCTTTCACTGTGTTTGAGAAAGATGGAATCAAGATTGGATTTTGTGCTTTTTCGCCGTATGGTGAATCAAACAATATGAATAATTATTCTAGAGTAAAAGCAATAATTTCAGAACTTGATTCAATTTCGGACATAGTTTTTGTTTCATTTCATGGTGGCGCCGAAGGTAGAGATCATCAACATATAAATAAGCAGAGAGAATTTTTCTTGGGAGAGGACAGGGGAGATGTACTTGAATTCTCAAAGATTGCAATCGATGCAGGTGCTGATATAATTATTGGAAGTGGGCCACACATTCCTCGAGCTGTGTTTCTTTATAAAGATCGTTTCATTGCTTTTAGTTTAGGCAATTTTTGCACATACAGTAGAATTAATATTAATGGAGTTAACGGATATGCACCCTTACTTGATATTCAGGTTACAAAAGACGGTCGCTTTGTAGATGGTAAAATCCACTCCTTTATTCAAGTGAGCAGAGCTGGAGTTGTTATTGATTCGTTGAATAGAACTTCCTTGTTAATGAAAAAATTAACATTCGAAGATTTTCCTGATACCCAATTAGAGATTAATAACGACGGAAAAATTCAGAAAATACAATAATATGCCTTACAAAGAAAAAAAGGTTGAAAAATTCTACTACTCAATCGGCGAAGTCGCCGAGATGTTTAATGTCAATACTTCGTTGATCCGTTTTTGGGAAAAAAACTTTGATATTATTAAACCTCATAAGAATAAAAAGGGGAACCGTTTTTTCACCAAGGAGGATATTGAAAACCTTAAGCTTATTCATCATTTGGTAAAGGACCAGCGCCTAACTCTTGAGGGCACTCGAAAGAAGTTAACCGAAAATAAACAGGACACTATTCATAACTATGAAATAGTTGACACGCTTAAGAAAATCAAGGAGATGCTTCTTGAAATTAGAGAAGAACTTTAGTTTTATTCACAATCTTTTATGGTAATAAGTGATGTAACTGCTTTACTTGAGCAACTAGCTCCTCTTTCATACCAGGAATTGTATGATAATTCTGGTTTGTTAGTTGGTGATGCTTCAATGCCTCTGAAAGGAATTCTTGCTACACTAGATGTTACTCCCGATGTTGTGGAGGAGGCGCATCGAAAAGGACTCAATCTAATCGTATCGCATCACCCCTTAATATTTAGTGGATTAAAAAAAATTGTAGGCAAAACTTATGTAGAAAAGGCTGTAATACTTGCCATTAAATATGATATTGCAATTTACGCCGCTCATACAAATCTTGATAGTATTAAAGGCGGAGTAAATTCAAAAATTGGAGAATTACTAGGTCTTAATAATCTAAAATTTCTTTGTCCAATAGAAGGTGAATTGGTTAAAGTAGTTGCTTTTGTGCCAATTAGTGATGCTGAAAAGGTAAGAAAAGCAATGTTTGATGCTGGCGCTGGAAGCATCGGTAATTATGATTATTGTTCTTTTAATACTGAAGGGAAAGGTACATTCAGAGCGAACGAAGAGGCCAATCCTTTTGCTGGTAAAGCGGGAGAGATACACGTTGAACCTGAAACAAGAATTGAGGTTATTGTTCAAAAAGCAAAACTCTCTAAGGTAATTCGCGAAATGATCTCATCCCATCCATACGAAGAGGTTGCTTACGATGTTTATCCTTTACTTAATTCATATAGCGAAGTAGGAGCAGGGATGGTTGGAGAGCTATCTGACCCAATTTCAGAGATGGATTTCTTAAAAATGGTTAAAAAGGTTTTTAATCTACAGTCAATTCGATGCACCCCTCTTATAGGAAATGAAATTAAAAAAATTGCATTCTGTGGAGGAAGCGGTGCTTTCCTAATTAAGCAGGCAATAGCCGTTGAAGCTGATATTTATATCACCGGAGATGTTAAATATCATCAATTTTTTGATGCAGAAAATAAAATAATTATTGCCGATATTGGCCATTTTGAGAGCGAACAGTTTACTGTAGATATTTTTTATGAATATCTATTGAAAAATTTCCCTAAATTTGCAGTTCTCAAATCAGAAATAAAAACCAACCCAATTAATTACATATAAGTAAGGTATGGCAGCAGATAAGAACAAGCACGTTGAGACCACTGAACTCTCTGTTGAGGAGAAGTTGAAAATTCTTTATGAACTTCAGACCATTGATTCTAAAGTTGATGATATTAAGACCCTACGCGGTGAATTACCGTTAGAGGTGCAGGATTTAGAGGATGAGATTGAAGGTCTTGAAACCCGTATTGGCAATCTTCATAAAGAAGTTGAAGAGATTGAAAGCACTGCTGTTCGCAAGAAACAGGAGATTAAAGATGCTGAAAACCATATTAAAAAATACGAAGAGCAGCAGAGTAATGTCCGTAATAATCGCGAATTTGATTCACTTTCGAAAGAGCTTGAGTACCAAAAGCTCGAAATTGAACTTTGCGAAAAAAGAATTCGTGAATTTACTCAGCAAGCAAAGGAAAAGAAGCAAATCATCGATCAAGCTAAAGCATTATTCGATGAGCGTTCAATTGATTTAAAGAATAAAAAATCGGAATTGGATGATATTATTTCTGAAACTCAAAAAGAGGAGGATGAGCTAAATCGTCGTTCTGAGGCCTATTCCGAAATGATTGAGCCACGTATTTATACCGCTTACAAAAGAATTAGAACCAATGCTCGTAACGGCTTAGCCGTTGTTACTGTAAAACGTGATGCTTGCGGTGGTTGTTTCAATAAAATTCCACCACAACGCCAGCTCGATATCAAGATTCGTAAGAAGATTATCGTTTGCGAGTATTGCGGACGTATCCTTGTTGATGATGGTTTCTCAGGTGATAACGAAGAGTAATTAACTCCTATTAATAAAAAAGAAGAGAGGCGGAATTTTTCCGCCTCTCTTCTTTTTTTTTGTTATTTATCGCTTGTCACTTTTCATTACCAACTGCCGCCAGCACCGCCACCGCCAAAACTTCCGCCTCCTCCGCCTCCAAAGCCTCCACCAAACCCACCAGAACCGGATGAGAATCCACCAAATCCACCACCATTACTTCCCCCTGATAGCATACCCAAAGCCATCCAGAATGGTAGACTACTACCACCCATAGTTTTTCCTCTTGTACCTGAATTGTTTCTGAATATCAAAGAGAAAAGGATTACCCCTATAATTATGATGATAACAAAACTACCACCCGATGATTTCTTTTTCTTATTGTATTGGTCTGCGGTAAATTTTCCCTTTAAAAGGTTAATTATGGTAGTTGTCCCAGCATCGAGACCTTGGTAATACTGATTCTGCTGAAAGAATGGAATCATTTCGAGGTCAACAATATGATTGGCAGTAATATCAGGGATAACATCCTCTAACCCATAGCCTGTTGCAATATAAGCTTCACCTTTCTCTCTTCCAACTTTAGGTTTAACAAGAATTACTGTACCATTGTCCTTACCTTTTTGTCCAACACCCCATTCTTGACCGATACGAACAGCATAATCAGATTTATCGTAACCTAGTAAGTCGTTTACGATAACAATATAAATTTGGTTGGAGGTTGAATCGTGGTAGCTGCGAAGTTTAGCCTCTAGGCTAGCAACCTCATCCTGATTTAGTAATCCAACAAAATCGTTAACCAAACGAGGTGGATCCATTGGTTTCGGTAACTCCTGCGCAAAAAGGATGGATGATGATAGAACAAGAACCGATAGTAAAAGTGTTTTTAATATTTTCATCGCTTTGGGAGTTTTATTTACCGAATGAGATTTCGTCTGACAGCTCGTTTACATCATCCTTTTGGTAAGGGAAATGCGCTTTAAGCTTTTCTCCTGCCATTAAGATACCTCTTACTAAACCTTCGGTCTGATTGTCGAGTTTAAATTGTTCTAGAACTGCTTCTTTAACCGATTCCCAAAAGTTTTCAGGAACCTTTGCATTAATACCACCATCGCCAAGTATTGCGAACTTCCGATCTTCAAGCGAGAGATAGAACAGTACTCCGTTGCGAAGCTCAGTTTTATGCATCTTTAGCATTGCAAAAACATCTGCGGCTCTATCGAGAACATCCTTTTTGCATTTCTCCTCGATATGAACACGTATTTCTCCCGATGTATTATATTCAGCCTGCTTAATAGCCTCAACTATTTGCTTTTGCTGTTCCTTAGTAAAATGATCGACTGGTCGCATGGAGGGTTATTGTTAGTTGATTGTATTTTTGTTCAATAATTCTATAAAAATAACAAATAGCAAGCAATAAAAAGTTCTTTATCGCTTGCCGTCTATTGTTTAAACGTTTTGTCCTTTAGTTTTTGAAACTTACTTTAGGAGCTTGTTCAACATTATCAGAAACTGCTTGGAACATTTCTTTCTTAGGAAATTCATCGTCTTCGGCAAGAATGCCTATTGCAAATTTTCTAAAAAAACCACGGATGTGACCATTGTACTCTTTAACTGATTTATTGTAATTCATTCGTCCAACAGAAATTCTGTTTTCTGTTCCTTCAAGTTGAGCCTGCAAATCACTAAAATTTTGAGTTGATTTAATTTGAGGATAAGCTTCAAAAGCTAAATTAATTGCAGTATTAATTTTCCTTCCCATTATTTCTAAGTCCTCTGGTGTTTTAGCATTAACAATACCTGCTCTTGCTTGAGTAACCGCAGTTAAAATACCTCTTTCATTTTCGGCAGCTCCTTTAACCGTTTCTACTAACATTGGTACAAGATCTGCTCTTCTTTGATATTGAGAAACAACATCACCCCACGATGCGTTAACATTTTCCTGCAACTTAACGGCTTTATCAAAATTATTGTTAGCCCACATAAAGAAAATGAACACAAAAAAAGCTATAACACCTAATGCAATAAGTACCTTTTTCATAATTGTAATTGTTTAGTTTTCAAATATACAGGTATTTCTCAAATAGCGTGCAAAAATCATTTTTACTATAATTGGGACATGGTGTCATCTATTATCCCCCGAATTATTATAATTTTGTAATCTAAATTAGAATAAAAAACAGCAATATAACTATGAACCAAGAAGAATTTCACAAACTAATTTTACAAGGCATTCCTGATGTCCTACCTACAGTAAAAGCATGGGATCCAAGCGTTAACCATGCCCCTAAACGTAAGCAGATATTATCTCCTGATGAGAAGAAACTGGCGTTAAAGAATGCCCTAAGATATTTTCCCTCCAAGCACCATGCCGTTTTGGCAGAAGAATTCGCCTTAGAGCTAAAGGAATACGGACGCATCTACATGTACCGTTTCCGTCCTGATTATAAGATTTATGCACGAAGCATTAACGATTTTCCGCACAAATCGGTACAAGCAGCATCAATTATGTTGATGTTAAGTAATAATCTTGACTATGCAGTAGCACAACATCCACATGAGTTGATTACCTACGGTGGGAATGGCGCAGCATTTCAGAACTGGGCTCAATACCTGCTCACCATGAAATACCTTGCCGAAATGACCGACGAGCAAACTCTTGCCCTATACTCTGGGCATCCAATGGGGCTTTTCCCTTCACATAAGGATGCGCCAAGAGTAGTTATAACTAATGGTATGATGATACCAAATTACTCGAGCAAGGATGATTGGGAGAAATTTAATGCATTGGGAGTAACTCAATACGGACAAATGACCGCTGGTTCATTCATGTATATTGGTCCACAAGGGATTGTTCATGGAACAACCATAACGGTTATGAATGCTGGTAGAATGAGAATGAAAGCAGATGAGACAGACCTTCGTGGTAAAATATTTATTTCATCGGGATTAGGTGGTATGTCAGGCGCTCAGCCAAAAGCTGCGGTTATTGCAGGGATGATTGGAATTATTGCTGAGGTAAATTCAAAAGCATTACACACTAGGCATAGTCAGGGATGGGTTGATGAAGTTTTCGAAAACCTCGATGTGATGATTCCGCGTATTCGTAAAGCTGTTGCCAATAAAGAGGCCGTATCATTGGCTTATCATGGCAATATCGTTGATTTGTGGGAGAAATTAGTGGCAGAAAAGATGTTTGTTGATTTGGGTAGCGATCAAACATCACTGCATAATCCATTTGCTGGTGGTTACTATCCAGCAGGACTGAGTTTTGAGGAGTCAAACAAAATGATGGCCGAAAATCCAAATCTATTTAAGGATAAGGTTTACGAAAGTTTACGTCGACATGTAAAGGCTATCAATGCGATGGTTGAAAATGGTATGTATTTCTTCGATTATGGGAATGCATTCCTTTTGGAGAGTAGTCGCGCAGGAGCCGATGTCTTAAAACCCAATGGTGATTTCAAGTACCCATCATACGTTCAGGATATTATGGGTCCATTATTCTTTGATTATGGTTTTGGTCCATTTCGTTGGGTTTGCACATCATCCGATCCAAAGGATTTAGAGATAACCGATAAAATTGCTGCCGATGTGCTTGACGAAATTGCTCGTACAGCACCTGCAGATATTACTAATCAGCTAAATGATAATATTCATTGGATAAAGGAGGCTCAAAAGAATAAACTCGTCGTGGGTTCTCAGGCACGAATTCTTTATGCCGACTCTGAGGGTAGAATCAAGATTGCCGAAGCGTTCAATAAGGCAATTAAGGATGGTAAGGTATCTGCTCCTATTGTACTTGGTCGAGACCATCACGATGTTTCAGGTACCGATTCACCATATCGTGAAACCTCGAATATCTATGATGGTTCTCGTTACACTGCCGATATGGCAATACAAAATGTTATTGGTGATTCATTCCGCGGTGCAACATGGGTCTCAATCCATAACGGTGGTGGAGTAGGCTGGGGCGAGGTAATCAACGGTGGTTTTGGTATGACCCTCGATGGCTCATCGGATGCTGACCGAAGGATCAAACAAATGCTTCTTTGGGATGTGAATAATGGTATTGCACGTCGTAGTTGGGCGCGTAATAGTGGTGCAATGACTGCCATTCAGCGAGAAATGGAGCGCACGCCATTGCTCCGAGTTACTATTCCCAATATTGCAGATGATGAAATTCTGAATAAGGTAATTAACGAGTAATATTAATGGTTTATGAAACACTAAAGGATATTACGTGAGTAGTTTTTAATTCTAATAAAGCATTAATATACAAATAATCAATAACATATGTTAAATAATATCTGATGAATAAATATTATAAGTTGATAACCTTGCTCGTGATATTGCTATCATTACTTACAATATCTTGCGATAAGTATACTGGTGATACGAGTTCAATTTCCGGATCATGGAGGTGTAGGGCTGAATCTAGTTTGAATGGTTTCACTCAATATACTGTAACTATTGATAAAGCAGGGTCAAATTTTGATTCAACTTACTTTGTTATATATAACTTTCATAATCAAGGGTATGATATAGAAACCTACATCCAACTTATTGATAACGTGATTACAATAACAAATATTGGTGGTGGATTTGCATCGGGGAAAGGAACAGTAAGTAAAGATTTTAAATCAATAGAATGGGACTATTCAATTTCCAACGACTTTGTAACAGCCTATTATTATAGAAAGTAATCAGATTACTTTATTGAACCAACCCTATGCCTAGTGTTTAAGATAGCTCCCATTGTTAAGCATAACTAAAGTGCAATCAAAAATAAGATCGATTTTATTTTCTCTTGCTAATTTGATTAATTCACCATTTTCTGTTCCTGGATTGAAGATAATTCGCCGTGGTTTAAGTGAAATAAGGTAATCCAGATAACCACGTTGATGCTCTGCATTTAAATAAAGAGTAATGGTATGTATATCAGTTAATTCTGGCTTACCAACTATTATCTGTATCCCGTCAACTTCCCCTTGCTTTAAACCAATTGCAACAACATCAATTTTATGCTTAACTAAACTTTTAATAGCTAAGTATGAAAAACGTTGAGGGTTTGTGCTTGCACCAATAACTAAGGTTTTAAGGCTCATGTTAAAAAAAGGTTTATTGTCAGCATATTATGATGAGGTGCATAATGATTAATAAACCTTAAAGATAGTAAATTTGGAATATTTTATATGCTTTCCTTTTCAAGTAGAACAACAGCATAAGCAGCAATGCCCTCTTCTTTACCAACAAAGCCAAGATTTTCGGTGGTTGTGGCTTTAATGGATAAATCATTGGCTGAGAGCATTAGAACATCAGCAAGAACTTTCTGCATTTCAGGAATAAGATCTTTGATTTTTGGTTTTTGAAGACAAATAGTTGAATCGATATTGCCAATTTGATAACCCTTTGAATTGACTAAATCTTGAGTTTGTTTAAGTAAAATCTTACTATCAATCCCTTTTAGTGATTTGTCCGTGTCGGGGAAATGAATGCCAATATCCCTGAGATTTGCTGCACCAAGCATTGCATCACAGATGGCATGAATTAGAACATCGCCATCGGAGTGGCCAACTGAACCCTTAGTATGCTCCACTTGGATTCCTCCAAGCCAAAGTTGATAGCCCGTTTCAAGTTTATGCACATCATACCCGAAGCCAACCCTAATTTTCATCGTTTTAGTTCTAAAATGCTATTCGTTTTTTTGATCGTCTATTTCGATTTTTTATTCTTGGTTTCAGCATCAAAATCAAAGGATAGAGTGAATCGAACGGTGTTTGCCATCGGATTATTGCCTCCGGCCTGAGGAATCAAATAAGCAAAATCTAATGTAAAGATATTATACTTTAAACCCGCACCAAGGGTGTAGTATTTTCGATTCCCTTTGGTTTTATTTTCAGTAAAGTAGCCGCCTCTTAGCGCAAATTGCTTTGCATATAAGTATTCGAAACCAAATGCATAGCTGATTTCACGGAGTTCCTCTTTAAATCCTCCGGGAGCATCGTTAAAGGATTGCAGCATTCCTTGACCTACAGATACATTTGGATCTTTTCCTAAAACAATAGTGTCTGTACCCGATTTATAGATAGGAGGTGTTGGAACAAGTAGCTTATTGGCATCCAGTACAACAGAGAACGTGTTATACTGATCGTAATCCATTGAAAAACGACCACCTAACCTTAGGTTGATAGGTATAAAATCCTTAATAGCATCTGCATTATAAGAGATTTTCGAACCAATATTCGAGATTACTAACCCAAATGCTGCTTGCGCCTTTTTATTATCAATGGTCAGGGGTTGTTCATAATAAACAGAAATATCAGCAGCAAAAGCAGAACCGGCTAACGATGATGATTGTGCTTGCTGAGTATATCCCCCAGTCAAATCAGAGCGAATGTATCGAAAAGCAATACCGCCAGAGACTCGATCGGCAAATTTCCTTGAGTAGCCTATGTCAACGGCTAGTTCATTTGGATTAAATTTCGATCTTGTATTTCCATCATTGTCGGTGAAAACTATTTCGCCCATCGAAAAGTAAAGTAAAGAGCCGCTAATGACTTGATCTTTATCAATCTTTTTGAATGCGGTTAAATAGTGCAAGTTGATATCATTAACCAGCTTCCGCAACCAGGGTGTGTATGAGTAAGACAATCCCCATTGCTTATTTAGAAAGGCATATTTTGCTGGGTTCCAATGCTGTGAGTTTGCATCAGGAGTAGTTGCAGCACCGGCATCTCCCATACTTGCAGAGCGGGAATCAGGGGCAATGGTAAGGAATGGAACGGCAACTCTCAAAGCATTTAAACCTCCTGAAAGAATTGTATCGCTAACCTGAGCACGTATATTAAAGTAGCTAAGCACTAAAAAGGCAAAAGTTAAGACGCTGAATCTAAAACACTTAAACATAATGTAATTTTTCTTAATTAAGGTTGGCAAATTTAAGTAAATGATTGATACGAAGTGAACGAAAAAGAAAAGATTTAATTACTTTAGTAATACCAATTTTTGTTGCAGCTCGGCAGATTTTCCATTTGAGGCTTTAACCCTTAATCGGTAGAAGTAAACACCTCTACCAATTTTATCGCCAAAATCATCTTTCCCGTCCCAGTTAATAGGACCGATTCTATAACCATTCGTGGCTAATTCTTGATATTTTATTGTTTTAACCAACTTACCCGATGGGCTATAAATTTGAATGAGTACATCTAAATTGCTAAATGGTTGGTTATGCTCAAAGAAAAAGGCAGTTTTTTCGGTGAATGGATTGGGGTAGTTTAGCAGATGGCTTATTTTAAATTTACCATCGCTTGATACAATGAATGATACCTCATTTTCAGAGCTATTATTATAAGCATCCCACGCTTTCACTTTAATTTTATTCTGCCCAGTATTAAGGTTCGAAAGCTGGAGCTCTGCACTACCACTTTGGTAGCTGTCCTTATCCGCTTTATAGTAATCGTTGAGAATTATATTGTTCTCGTTTTCTCCTGAAATAGTTGCAATAAGATCGTGTCCAATTCCAGCTCCTGTGGTATTAATTCCACTGCTATCGGTTAATTGAACAATTAGTTTTGGATTTGAATTCGATATTCCTCCCGAAACAAACTTTGTATCATTTAAGTAAATGCTGATTTTTGGCCCTTTATCATCGAGTATGGGGCTACTATTAATATCACCGATTAGAATTGTTTGATTGTAACCAGCACCTGTTTCAGTTCCATCAGAGGCAAAAAGGCTAATTCTTCCTGTACCGACTCTATAATTTATGTCTTTTGGAATAATACAGTTCAGTGAAAATAATCCATCTTTTATAGTTGCCTTACCTTTATATATTACATTCTCTCTGACAGTAAAATCCATTGGAATAGCATTCCCATCATTATTGAGAGTTTTGATTGTTTTCTCCTTATCATAAAGCACTAATGATGCGTTACCATTAAAATTTGTAGCATCTGAGCCATCGTGGTTTGTAACCTTTCCGCTTATTTTGAGCTTGCTTAGCGCCTTTAAAGTATCCTTTAATGATGCAATTGGAATATCGTTTACATGCGTTACCGAAATGTTGAGATTTGGATATTTTAGCATTAAAGCAGGATCTCCAAGAAGCATAAAATTTCGTCCGTTGTAACCAGTACCCGATATGTTTTTTGTTTTTCTAATGATATCTCCAAGTCGATAGTTACGTTCGTTAATTGATTTTGAATAGCCTTTCGTACTTGACCTCTCTGAAAAAACGGTTTGAAAAAAATTGTAGTTCAAAGTAAAATTAGGGCTAGAATACACTAGACGAGTTGTAGATAAAAGTCCAATACCTCCACCATTTGGGGTTAACAGAATCCATTCCCCGGTTGAAATTAAATTGAAGTCATCGAAACGGCTGAATTCACAGGTTGCAGTTACGAAAAGCGGTAATTTTTGATAATTTCTCCACGATCTTACATCATCAAGCATCAATACTTTTTCATGCGAAAGCCATTGTTCATTACCATGTCCAGTATAGTTTACGATTAAAGTACCGCTATTCACCCTATTATTAATAGCACTTGTTACTTCAGGGTATCGATTCCCTGTAGGAGTTGATTGTTGGAGATATGCATCAAAGAATATTTTCTGAACGTTATAATTTGGATGGTTATCTTTAACATAATCAGCTATGATATTTGCTTGTTCCATATGAATATTTCCATCCTCATCGTCGCCAATAAAACAGAGCTGATTATTCCAATCGCCTAATGTTGATTGGTTATAATACTGTTTTATTTTATTGATAACAACATTTGCTTGCTCTGTTGTATAAACCGGAAATCTTCCAATACCAATATCTAATCCGCCATCCGCCTCACCTTCATTCGCGCCCAAAAGCCCAAAGAAATCATCGGAAACGAATGATACCGCTTTATTATTTGATTCTTTCGACTGATAGGTTGGGATTAGATTTGTATTGGATTTTGAATCAGTAATATTGTCATAAGAGCCATCGCCAAAAAGAAGTAAATAGTGAATAGAGTCATTTAAAGTTTGACGGTTATAGAACATTCTCATCAGGTTTCGGATGGCAGAAACATCTCGATTACCGGATGAAAATTCGTTATAGACTTGTTCTGTCGTTACCACATTAACGGTTAGTCCATCGGTTGTTCGATGGATATCAGCCAGCTCATTGGCCTGATTAAGAAATGACGGATGTGCAACAATAATCATGTCGGCAAGCGGTAGCCCATGAATATTTTGGTTAACCACATCGCCAGCAAAGCTGACCGAATATGCTTTATCAACTTCAAAAGCAATAAATTGCCTTAATGTGTCGGTCGATAAGGTAAAACTTGCAGATCCTCCACCTACGGAATTAGTAATCCTTCTAGGATAATGGATATTTGAAACATCCCAAATATTAAGGGCATCGGGCACATTTTGAATATTGAATTGGGTAATTTTGCCTGCACCTTTAGATTTGGAATCCCTGAAAAAAAGTTGTTTCCCCTCGTAACTGAGTAATTGACGAGTATTTATAGATATAAAATCGAGCCACCCATTCGATGCGGAAGTTGGTTTGCTGTATGTTAACGCAATAGTTAGATTTCCAGTCGGAGTGGTAGCTGTAAAGGATTGCTGTTTAATTGAAATAAAATCAGCCTCCTCGTTACCAATTAATACACTATTGAGCGAGATATTTCCAATGCTTGAATTGTTAACCAATAAGGAGTAGCTACTATTTGATGAGGACCGAGCGCTAACCCGAACCCTTATTTTTGTATTACTGCTTGGCTCTGGATGACTCAGCTTAGTATCAAATGTCTGGGTTGAGTAAATATCAAAAGATTCGCCCCACCAGTCGCGCCCAGATTTTATAAGATTCGTATCGTTTTTCTCAAAAGCTATCAGTTCATCGTATGCATTTGTTTGATATGTTGATGGGCTCACTGTGCTCTGAACATCCAAAAGCCTAAGAGGCGATGAATAATCTGTAGTTAAAAAGTAGTGGATACTTTTTGAGTACGGATGAATTTCGTGCATAAAAAAATCATTTGCCTCTTCGTATTTCCATGTTAGTGGCCCTTCAGCAAAGAATAGAATATAGTCACCCTGATTAAAAATCCCATCGCTACCGGTTTCAATATAGATTGGAATTTGCTCAATATCATCGGGCGATGCAACGTTATTCATATATGAGAGCTTTGTACCACCATTGCCCCAAACGCTCACGTTGTCAAGGTTCGAAAGACCATAATTTCCTAATTCGGAGTAAGTTATTTTATAAATTCCTGTTTCATTAACTTTTACTTTTACCCATTTCCCAGCGTTTAAAACAGAAGAAGATTTGGCTTTAATAAAATTTTTTACAAAAGTTTGAGATTTAGAAATGAAACCATATTTAATGTTGATATTAAACGAACTCAGCTTTTCAAGTTCCCCTATCGAATTAATTCTGATGCTTGGAATTGTTGCGGCTAAAAAATTCTGTTTTCGTAGCTCTTGGATACTATAATAAGCTTTAAGATTGTTTATATTTTTAAAACTCTTGATCTTTGTCTTTTCCGACTCTGTGAGTTTAATGTAAACACTATTCTCGATATTAATTTGTATTTGTTCAATGCTGCTAACTGAAATTGGTATTTGAAAAAGTTCAAAGTACGATGGAATCATTGTTTCAGAATCATCATAAATAGCCTTTGGAAAGAAAAGGAATCCGCTTTCGTTTTTGATGCTTTGAGTTGATTTTTTTTCAAGTTGAGAACCCCAGTCAATTGAACGTTGAAAATTCTGAGCGTTGATTTCTAGCGAAATAAAAAGCAACCCAATAATTATTAACTTGAAATTCTTAATCATCTACAGATTTTTTTTTGCAAATAAACAAAACTTTATTTTACCTTTAAACACTTTTCTTTTGCACAATAAAAACGTTGTGCAAGGGTTATTATTATTAAACTTGAATTATTCTATAGGGGATTAAATGTTAAAACATTTAAATAAGATAGTATTGATAGCCTTTTTCATTATGTTATCAAATATACGACTCTGTGCACAAGATCCCAGTTTTTCTCAACTCTTTTTCAATCACCTTTATCTTAATCCTGCTTATGCAGGGGCAAGCAAGCATATTCGCCTAGGTTTAGTTTATCGAAACCAGTGGATGGCAGCAAAGTTACCTTATACAACATATGGTGTGAGTTTTGATAGAACAATACAAAGTATAAAGAGTGGTGTTGGGATAAATTTAATAAATGATGTGCAGTCAAATGGGGTAATCCAAAAAACATCAGCCGATTTTATTTATGCATATGGTATTCAACCAAGTTTTAATTCTCATGTTCGAGGTGGAATACAAGCTAGCCTGATAATGAAAAATCGAAACCTCTCCAATTTGGTCTTCCCTGATATGATTGATCCAAACGGAACGGTAATTGGTTCATCGGGGCTTTCAGGTTCAACATCATTAATGTATGATTTTAGCGCAGGGATTGCTGGGGATTATGATATTTTCTATGGGGGTATTGCAGTTCACCACCTATTTCAACCCGTTGAAGCACACGTTAATGGACAGACAGCTTATTTGCCTCGGAAGTATACCGTTCACTTAGGATGTGAGATGAACCTATATAAATGGTATCGATTTAAACAGAAACTTATGTTTTCTCCTAATATCATTTATATTCGTCAACAAAAATTTCAACAGCTTAACTTAGGTGTTTATTTTACTCGGTTTCAAATAGTAGGTGGTTTATGGCTACGCGAAAATTTAGACCTAAAGAGTCATACATTTGTTCTAACTGGAGGCTACTCAAACGATCAGTTTAGAATTGGATACAGCTATGATTTTGGAGTTTATGATAAGGGATTTAGAGGATTAGGCACATCTACCCATGAGGTAACCTTTGGGTGGAATTTTGAGTATAAAAAAGGAAAAAAGAAATTTCGCTACATAAAATGTCCGAAATTTTAGTTTTTTACGTTATACATAGTATCATTGAGATAAATTATTAATATATTTGAATTTAAATTACGGTTGAAATCATAGGTAAAAATTAAGGCTATGAGCTTAAAATATAAATTATTACTATTCGCCTTTGCAGGCACTTTGGGTCTAACTTCATGTGGGAAAAAGAGTACCGGAGGAAGTGGAAACGAATCTTCTACAACTGGTTGGAGTTATAACGATCCAAATAGTGGAGGCTATGAGGTTGTCACCGATTATCAACCTACAACTGGCCCAGGGCTAGTGTTTGTTGAGGGTGGAACATTTATTATGGGACGCGTTGAGCAGGATTTGATGTACGATTGGAATAGTACCCCGCGTCGAGTTACCGTTGCTTCGTTCTATATGGATGAAACCGAAGTTAAAAATGTTGACTGGAGAGAATACCTCTACTGGCTAAGAAGGGTTTATACTTCATACCCACAGGTATACCGTAAAGCTAGGCCTGACACATTGGTATGGAGAACACCACTTGGTTATAATGAACCTTTTGTTACAAACTATTTAAGACATCCGGCTTATAATGAGTACCCTGTAGTTGGTGTTAGCTGGTTACAGGCTAGCGATTATTGCCTATGGCGTACCGATAGGGTTAACGAAATGTTGCTCGTAAATAATGGGATACTTGATCTTGAATTGAACCAAAAGGATGAAGATAACTTTAATACCGATGCATACTTAGCCACACAATACACAGGAACAGTTAAGAAAAACCTCCCAAGTTTAAAACCTGATCAACCTGAAGGAAGACAGGTTAGTTTTGAAGATGGTATTCTTCTTCCAAAGTATCGTTTACCACTTGAGGCTGAATGGGAATTTGCAGCTTTAGGATTGATAGGTAATACCTATGAGGAGAGAATGGTTGAACGCAAAATTTATCCTTGGAATGGGCATACAATCAGAAATCCTGATATGAAAAACAGAGGTCAAATGATGGCCAACTTTGTTCGGAGTCGAGGTGACTATATGGGTACTGCAGGTAATCTAAACGATAATAATCCAGTTCCGGGCGAAGTAAAATCATACTGGCCAAACGATTACGGATTGTATTGTATGGCAGGTAACGTTAACGAATGGGTTATGGATGTTTATCGTCCGTTAAGTTTTGAAGACATGGATGAATTCAGACCTTTCCGTGGTAATGTTTTTAAAACAATTGTTACCAATGATGATGGAGCATATGCTAAGAAAGATAGTTTAGGACGTTTAAAATATCGCGATGTTACCGAAGAGGAAGCAGCTAATAGAAGAAACTACAACAAAGCTTACTATGTTAACTATAAAGATGGTGATTTAGCATCAAGTACCGTTTTTTCTGAGGAATCTTCAACCAAAGAAAATGCTTCAAATAGAATGTACTTTCAGGGAGAGACAAAACGTCAGGATAGAGCAAATGATGGTATGACCTCGCTTATTAACGATCATGTAAGGGTTTATAAAGGTGGATCGTGGAAAGATAGAGCATACTGGTTAAGTCCAGGTACTCGTAGATTCCTTGATGAGGCCTCATCAACCAATGATATTGGTTTCCGCTGTGCGATGGAGGCTGTTGGAAAGCAATCATTAAAAGAGCGATAGAATATTTATAATAATACACTAAGAAAACCTCATGAAAGTGAGGTTTCTTTGTTTAAGCCTATGACAACAATTGAAGATATATACCAGTTTTTCTTAAAAAACCCTGTAGTTACGACAGACAGCAGGAATATTCAGAAAGGATCAATATTTTTTGCCCTTAAAGGCGATAATTTTGATGGTAATAAGTTTGCCCTTGAGGCTATTAAACAGGGATGTATCGCAGCAATAGTTGATGACCCAGATATTGAAGATGATCAATGTTTTTATGTAAAGGATGTTCTTGAAACATTACAAAGTCTTTCCAATATTCATCGTATTATATTAGGGACTAGAGTCCTAGCGATTACAGGAACGAATGGAAAAACAACCACAAAGGAACTTATCAGTGCAGTCCTCTCACAGAAGTATAGGGTATATGCAACTAAAGGGAATTTGAATAATCATATCGGTGTTCCTTTGACCCTTCTTTCTCTTACGAAGGATGTTGATTTAGCAGTTGTTGAAATGGGTGCAAACCATCCAGGCGAGATTAAATTGCTTTCATCGATTGCTGAACCCGATTATGGGATTATAACAAATATTGGTAAAGCCCATCTAGAGGGCTTTGGGTCATTCGATGGAGTAAAAAAAACAAAAGGTGAGCTTTATCAGAATATTGCGGAAAAGAATGGATTTGTTTTTTATAATCCTGAAAATCTTATTTTATCTGAGTTAATAGATAGGTATAGATTAGAGGATCAATCAATACCATATGGTTATGGATTAGAGAATGTATCAATAAACAAATCGAACAAAAGTCCTTATTTATGCTTGGATATTCAACTTCCGAATGAACTTTCTCTCATTACCATTGAAACGAAACTTGTAGGTAGCTATAATTATGAGAATGTATTGGCTGCAATTACTGTCGGCCTTTATTTAGGCGTATCTATCGATTCTATTAAAATAGCAATTGAAGACTATACTCCATCAAACAGCAGATCTCAGCTTGTAAGGACTAAATTTAATGAGGTTATTCTTGATGCTTACAATGCAAATCCATCGAGCATGGAGGTTGCGATTAATAATTTTGCTTCAATTAAAAATCCCAATAAGGTTGTTATAGTAGGTGAAATGCTTGAACTAGGTGATTATTCAGCAGTTGAGCACACTCGTATTGCTAATTTGATTAAATCAATCCCGTTCTCGTCAGTTATTTTTATTGGGACTAGATTTGAAAATGATGCCCAGAATTTGTTATTCTTCAACGATTCTGAATCCTGCGCTAAATTCTTAGTTGAAAATCCTATTAAGAATTCTCTAATATTATTAAAAGGATCGAGGGGTGTTAAACTTGAAAAAGTAATGGAGCAGTTGTAGAATTAATTCTAAATGAACCTTTTTAATAAAAATGAGTTACTTTGTTAAGTAGTTTGATTGTTAAATTTGACATCCATTTTTTAATTATTCTTTAATGGCTAAAACAAATAGTATGATAATGGATCCCATTGTGGGAAGGTTAATGGGATTGCGCTATAAATCACACCCTTGGCATGGTATCGATATTGGTGAAGAGGCTCCTGTTGTTGTTACCTGTTTTATTGAAGTTGTACCAACAGATACTGTAAAGTATGAAGTAGATAAGGTATCTGGATATTTAAGACTCGATAGACCCCAAAAATACTCCAATGTAGTGCCTGCTCTATACGGCTTTTTACCTCAAACCTATTCTGGTGAAAAGGTGGCCGAACTTTCTCGCGAGAAGACAGGGAATACTGGTATTAAAGGTGATAATGACCCTTTAGATATTTGTATCCTCACAGAGAAAGATATCACCCATGGTGATATTATTGTAAGAGCAAGACCGATTGGCGGTTTTCGAATGATTGACAATAATGAGGCTGATGATAAGATAATTGCCGTGCTGAATAAGGATGCCGTTTATGGTGATTATACCGATATCAATGATTGTCCTCCTTTAGTTATTGATAGGCTCAAGCACTATTTTTTAACCTACAAGGATTTACCTGGCGAGAAGCGTCGATGCGAGATAACCCATATTTATGGTATTGAAGAGGCTCACGATTTAATTCGTAGGTCGATGGAGGATTATTCCGACAGGTTTAACAATCTTGAATCGATGTTGAAAATCTAAAAGGAATCAGCGATTTATGAATTTTTGAATGAAAGCCTATAGTTCGCTATAGGTTTTCTTCTTATTAAGAAAAAACTCGATAAGGATAGATTTTCTTAATATTTGGCTATCAACTTTTGGATTGCTCCTATCAATCGATTTCAGTTTCTTTCGTAATGTTCCAATACTTTTCCAAAATGAAGTATGCGCCATAAACACTGCTTTGAAGAATCCGAACTTTCCTTTTATAAGATAAGCCATTGCCGATAAACCGTCAAGTATAAGTCTTAACAAAAGGGTTAGAAACAACTTTTTCCTCGGTAGGTTTTTAACGAGCATAAATAAGCTATTCCTATAGTTGTAGTATAGTTTACGTGGATTATTATTTGGAAGTGTTCCTCCACCAACATGGAAGACCTTTGAATCGGGAACACACCAATTTGAGTAGCCTAATCTCTTTACTCTCCAACATAAATCAATCTCCTCCATGTGGGCAAAGAAATCATCGTCGAGACCACCCGCCGCCCAGTAAACTTCTGAACGAATAAACAAACAAGCACCGCTTGCCCAAAATATTTCGAGAGGCTTATCGTATTGTCCTTTATCCTCCTCGATGTTGGAAAGTATCCTCCCACGGCAAAATGGATAGCCCAAAAAGTCAATAAAACCACCAGCGGCACCAGCATACTCAAAATATAAAGGATTATTATAGTCCAATATTTTAGGCATACAGGCAGCTGCATTGCTATTTAAATCCATAAACTGAATTAATGGATTAAGCCAGCCTTGAGGTACATCGATATCTGAGTTAAGTAAAACGTAATATTCAGCATCAATTTGCTTAAGTGCTAGATTATAACCTGATGCAAAACCGTAATTTTTATCGAGTTTGATAGTTCTAATTGATGGGAAGTTCTTCTCAAGAAAGGAAATTGAACCATCAGTAGATCCATTATCAGCAACAATAACTTCAACATCATCTAAAGCCGTATTGTTGACAACATTAGCCAGAAATTTTCTGAAGAAATTTTCTCCATTCCAATTAAGAATTACGACTGCGACTTTGTGCATCTACTCAAATTTTTGTCGAATAATTTTATTATCAACTCGTTTGAATTTCCATCTACGGTGCGACCACAGCCAGTATTCAGGTTTTTCTTTAATAATTTTTTCGAGTGTTTTTACGTGCAAATCTGTTATTTCATATGGTTTCGTTTCTTTGGGATTATCGCAAATGGGAATAAATTCAATTTCATATTTACCACGTGCAACTTTCTTCATATTACAGAAAAGCACTGGTTGATTCGTTTTCATTGCAATTTTTTCTACCCCAAGAAAAACAGGAGTATCCTGGTTTAGGAAATTTGTCCAATAGTGAATTTCGGAGCGAGCAGGAGTTTGATCGGCAATTAGAATTAGGAAAAATAGTTTACCGTTTTTATTATATTCAAGCACTGTTCGAAAAGCATCCTGCATAGGTACTGTAACTCCGCCAAATCTTGAACGGGCTTTATTCATGAAAAGTTCAAATCGTTTATTTGCAACTGGTTTGTAAACTCCTAAAAGGGTATGATTCATTTTGTTGGCTATATATCCAAGAAACTCCCAGTTTGAATAATGGCCAGCTGCTATAATTACACTTTTACCTTCCGAGTAGTACTTATTAAGTAGATCGATATTAGTGAATTTACACATTTTGGAGAGTTTTCGCTCTTTTGCATGTAATAGGTAGGTAACCTCCATAAACAAATCGCAGAAATGCTTATAGTAAGCTTTTTCAATTCGCTTAAGTTCCTTTTCTGATTTCTCAGGGAAAGAATTTTTCAGGTTGAAAGCAACCGTTTTTCGGCGATATCTTACCACATAGTAGGCAAAAAAACGAGCAATATCTGACACAAGGAACATTCCCTTTAATGAAAGTTGGGCAACAAGCCAGGTTAATATATAAAAGATGTAAAACGGAATTGACTTCATTTCGAATAGATTATTTAACCATGTATTTTCTTACAACACCTTGAAATTCATTATAAACAGTTGCGTTACTAGCAATTATTTCTTTCCCAAAAATATAATTTTTTTCGCCATTAAAATCACTTATTTTTCCTCCTGCCTGTTGAACTATTAATGCCCCTGCTGCCACATCCCACGATTGAAGTCCATATTCATAAAACGCCTCAAAGCGACCACATGCCACATAGGCTAAGTCAGTTGCCGCTGAACCCAAACGGCGAAGCCCATGCGAGTTTCGCATAAAGTATTCGATAGACTTTAGCAAAGGTTCCATTCTATCGTAATCGTAGTAAGGGAAACCAGTAGCAATCAGTGATCCATTTACGGTTTCAATTTTAGAAACATTAATCTTTACTCCATTTAAAAATGCGTCACTCCCTGTGTATGCCCAAAAACACTCATCGAGGCTAATTTCATAAACTACTCCAAGTACAACTAGTTCACCATCCATTAATGCAATGCTAATTGCATAAGGGGGAAGTCCATGAATATAGTTTGTTGTCCCATCAAGAGGGTCAATAACCCAGTTTAAACCATTTTCAGAAGGATTTCCTGTACCCTCCTCGGCTATAAATCCAGCATTTGGTAATATTTTGGATAATGCTGATACAATTTTTTTCTCGGCGGTTTTATCCACGTACGACACAAAGTTGTGAATGCCTTTTATTTCAACATGATGCTGCGAGAAGGTATTCAACTCATTCTTGATAAATTTTCCTGTAACTCTTGATATCTCTACTACCTGTTCACAAATCTTTTCGAGGTTCATCTTTTTTAATTATTGTTTTTCAGAATTTCAGCAATCATATTGCCATCCTTATTTATTTCGATTAATCGTACTTTAACTATCTGTCCAATTAACGATTTATCGAAGACTGATTCAACCTTTATATAGTTCCGTGTAAAACCGAGCATCAATTCTCCCTTTCGGGTTGATTCAAAAAGAACCTCTTCAGTTTTTCCAATACTATTAGAATAAAATTGATGATGCAATTCCTCCGAAAGTTTTGTTAACTGCTGAATACGGCGTTTAACATCAGCAGGTTTAACTTTTCCATCATAGTCAATTGCTGGCGTGTTGGGTCGTTCGGAGTAGGGGAATATATGTAAAAACGATGGTTGTTGCTTTCGGAGGAATTCATACGAATCCTGAAAGTCTTCATCCGATTCGCCTGGAAAGCCAACAATAACGTCAACACCTATAAATACATTTGGTATAACTGATTTGATTTTAGCCAATCGTTCAGCAAAAACCTCTCGATTATATCGCCGTTTCATCAACCCTAGAATACGATTCGACCCTGATTGTAGTGGGATATGGAAGTGGGGTAGAAATTTGCTCGATTTTGAGCAAAACTCAATAATCTCATCGGTAATAAGATTCGGTTCTATGGAAGAGATTCTATATCGTTCAATTCCATCAACCTTTTCGAGTTCTTGAATCAAACTCAGAAACGATTCATCGGTTGATTTTCCAAAATCGCCGGTATTGACTCCGGTTAGAATAACCTCTTTAATTCCTTTCGAAGCAATTTCCTTTGCTTGTTCTATTACCTTTGAAATGGGCATATTCCGGCTATGTCCACGGGCAAGTGGTATGGTGCAATAGCTACAATGGTAATCGCAACCATCCTGAACCTTTAGAAAGGAGCGTGTTCTGTCGTTGGATGAGTATGATGGGAAAAAATCATGAAGCACATCAATATCGCAGTTATAGATTTTTGCTTTTGCTTTTTTTGTTTCCGAAGTTAAATAGGTTGGGATATTAAATTTTTCAGATGAGCCTAGCACCAAATCTACTCCCTCCATGTTGGCAATCTCCTCAGGTTTAAGCTGAGCATAACATCCTACAACGGCAATAAAAGCATCAGGTGATTTATTTATAAATTTTTTGATGGCCTGTCTACACTTCTTGTCAGCATGTTCTGTAACGGAGCAGGTATTGATTACATAAATATCAGCGGATAAATCAGGATGTACTTTCTCAAAGCCCAACGATTCAAACTGACGAGCAATGGTTGATGTTTCGGAGAAATTCAACTTACAACCTAGAGTATAAAAAGCAACTTTTCTGTGATTAGATTCCATAATAATTATAAAGCATGTAAACTTACAACGAATAATTGAAAAGAGGGATTGAAATTTTATATGAATATAATTTTATCTCTTTACTCAGCAGGAACAATTTATCGCCCTAAAGGTTGGTTATGCCGTTAACTTTCTTCTTACTGCTGTAATCCTTGTATAGCTGACGGACAATCCCATCGGAAACTCCAATGGTTGGAACGATAATCTGAGTGGCATCGGACCATTTCATGATTTTTAGAAAAATCTCAGAGGCAGGTATAATAACATCAGCTCGGTCGGGGTTCATACCCAATACTTTAATACGTTCCTCGATAGTGTAGAAATTGAGAAACTTATTTATTTCAACGAGTTCACCATAGAGTAGCGGTTCTCCTTCTTTCTTTGCAGATGTCTTGTAAATCTTGTTAATGTTTCCACCCGAACCGATTAGCTTAACCTCTTTGCCGTTAAACTCGAGGTCCTTTATCCAATCCTTCATCTTTTTATAATCCTTCTTACCTACTTTATCGTTAAGAATTCGGATAGTTCCAATATCAAACGATTGGGTTGCAACTCTTTTTTTTTCCAAAAAAAGGCTAATCTCGGTGCTACCACCACCAACATCAACGTATAGATAAGGATTTAAATCGTCAATCATTTCGACTATCTGATTGGAATAAATTATTTCAGCTTCCTCCTTGCCATCAATAATCTCAATTTCAATACCTGTTTCTTTCTTTATTCGCTTTACAACTTCTTTTCCATTGCTGGCTTCGCGCATAGCCGATGTGGCGCATGCTCTATAGGCAACTACATCTTCAACCTCCATAAGATACTTGAAAGCAAGCATTGTTTTGGATAGCTTCTCAATTCTCCGTTCTGTAATAACTCCAGTGTTAAACGAGTCTTCGCCAAGACGAACGGGCATTCGAATTAGAGAGGACTTACGAAAGGATGTTTTCTTTTCGTCCTCAATTACATTAGTTAGTAGTAAACGAACTGCATTTGATCCTATATCGATAGCAGCAAATTTAAGTAGTTTCAAACTTTAATTCTTTTCAATTTTCTGATTACCACTACTTAAGTAGTAGTTATATAGCTCCATTTGTGAACGGTAAGGATTTTTAGCCTTAACGCTTTTAAACGTATTATCCTGTTTTGGATTAACAATCCGTGCCTTAACATTATCGTTTAGTGCCGCTTCAACAATTCGTTTCAACTCTTTTTTATTATTTTCATCGTAAACCGGTGTGGCAACCTCAATTCTATAGTCGAGATTACGAGTCATCCAATCGGCTGATGAGATAAAGTAACGCTCATCGCCATTATTGCAGAAGATAAAAATTCTTGAGTGCTCGAGTAGCCGGTCGACTACGCTAACCACCTCAATGTTCTCACTTTGACCTGCAATTCCAGATACCAATGAACATATTCCCCTAGCAACCAGTTTAATTTTCACACCAGCTTTACTCGCTTGATAGAGCTTATGTATCATCTCTTCATCAACTAAATTGTTGATTTTGCAAAGCATGTAGGCAGGTAATTTCTTTTTTGCATTTTCAATCTCAGTATCAATCAGCGTGTACAATTTGCGTCTCATATTTGCTGGAGAAACAAGCAGATGCTTGTAGCTGAATGTGCGATAGTTAAATTCAAGGAACGTAAAAACTTTCTCAACTTCGGAGGTTATACGTTTATCGGCAGTAAAAAGGTTGATATCTGTATAAAGATTTGCATTCCCTTCGTGGAAATTGCCTGTGCTAACAACAGCGTAGTTTACAGTTTTCTTCCCTTCTGTTCGGGTTACAAGAGTTAATTTCCCATGAACCTTTAGGCCTGGTACGCCAAAAATTACATTGATACCGGCTTCTTCCATCTGACGCGACCAGTAAATATTTGATTTTTCATCGAATCGAGCCCTAAGTTCTACCACCGCTGTTACTTTCTTCCCATTTTGTGCTGCATTAATTAAAGCATGCACTACCTTGGATTCAGCGGCCACCCTATAAATGGTAATCTTAATCGATTCTACATTCGGATCAATTGCTGCTTCGCGAAGCATCTTGATATAATATGCAAAGCTGTGATACGGGTGGTGTAATAGAAATTCCTTTTTTGCAATAACTGAAATTATACTTTTAGAATTTTCAAGTTCTGGTATCTTGGCCGGAATAAGAGGCTCATAAACTAGTTTGGGGTTTCCAAGTTTTGGGAAACTCATAAAATCTTTGAAATTGTGATATCTACCACCAGGGATTAGCGTATCCTCATTATCAAGGTCGAGTTTTTTGATAAAATATTTAAGCAAATCGGAAGCCATCTTCACATCGTATACAAACCTTACAGGTTCACCTTTATGCCTATTCTTAACCCCTTTCGAAATTTTTTCGAGCAAACTTTCGCTGATATCATTATCAACATCGAGCTCAGCATCGCGGGTTATCTTTATAATCCAGGCTTCATAGGTATCAAAAGGAAAGATGCTGAACACATCATCGAGACAGAATCGAATGGCATCTTCTAGCAGGATAATGTTTTTTTGATTATCGATTTCAGGAAGTACGATAAACCTCGAAAATTGGGATGTTGGTACTTCAATAAGAGCATACTCTGGTTTTTCTGGGGCGTTTTTTTTTGTAAGTTTTACTGCAAGATATATTGAACGGTCGGTTAGTTCAGGAAACTTTCTAATAGAATTTAACATTATTGGAGAAAGAAGTGTTGAAATTTCCTCTTTATACAAAGTTCGGATAAATGCTGCGTGTGCAGGACATAACTTATTCTCGTTAATTATGTTGACATTCTCCTTGGCAAGTTTTTTTAGAATCTTTTCGTAGATAATATCAAATTTATTCTGCTCGCATAATACATAATGTTGAATCTTCTCAAGAATCTTTCGAGGTTTTTCGCCAATAAGCTTTTTGGCTCCCTTCTCGAATTCCATTAATCGACGGAGAGTGGCAACACGAATTCGAAAAAATTCATCCATGTTATTCGAAAAAATTCCAAGGAATTTCAATCGCTCAACCAATGGAACGGTCTCGTCGGCAGCCTCTTGTAAAACTCTGTCGTTAAACGATAACCAGCTAAGTTCTCGGTTTATTAGTTCTTTCTTTTTTGACATTTTTAAATAACTTACTATGGCAAATATAAATGATTATTGTTCCTTTTTGGGATATTCAAAGAAACTTGATTGAAGATTATCCCTTGAGATATCATTCCATGATGTTGTATGAAAGGATAAACCTACTATGCCGGCGGTTGGAATATTATCAATGGGGCTTTTTAAGTATTTGTTAACAAAATAGGTAGAGGTTGGATTATGCCCAACAATAAGAACACGGGCAAGATTATCGGGAAGATTTCTTACAATTGTTACAAGCTGATTTTCACTTATCTCATATATACTTGATGAGAGTTTGATTTTTTCATAAGGATAACTAATTATCCCTGCAAAGATTGTAGCTGTATGAGTTGCCCTGTTAGCATGGCTAGTAAGAATTAAATCTAAATCCTTAAGATGTTTCTTTTGACGATTAGCTATACCGTAAGCATCTGTTATTCCCCTAGTAGTTAATGCCCTATCGATATCATCCACATTGGGCTCATCCCACGACGATTTTGCGTGCCGAAGTATAAAAAGTTCCTTGTATCCCATATTCAAACTATTAGTAATTGAGCATAGAAAACCCCAGTAACCTGATAAAGATAAAGAAAGTTACTATGGTAATCAAGTAAAGAGTGCCTAGAGTACTTGGAGTACTTAAAGTGCCTAGAGAAGTTTTTAACTTTAGGCACTCTAGGCACTTTAGCTCACTCAAGGCACTTCTTAAAGCAAATTACTAGCGAGTTCAGCCAAAAAGCTGCGTTCACCTTTAACAAGATTGATGTGTGCAAAAATTTCTTGCCCGTGCATCTTATCCGTTAAATATGATAATCCATTCGACTTCATATCGAGGTAGGGGTGGTCGATTTGCTGTATATCGCCTGTGAATACGAATTTAGTACCCTCGCCGGCACGTGTAATGATGGTTTTAATCTCGTGTGGAGATAGATTTTGAGCCTCATCAACGATAAAGAATACATTTGATAAACTTCTGCCTCTAATATATGCTAATGGGGTGATTACTAGCCTATCGGTGCGTTGTAATTCTTCAATGAATTGATACTCCTTATTAGCACTTCTAAACTTATTCTTAATAACAGATAGATTATCGAAAAGGGGTTGCATGTATGGGCTAATCTTTTCGTTTACATCACCGGGTAAAAATCCAAGGTCGCGGTTAGATAGCGCAACGATTGGACGAGCTAATAGTATTTGTTGAAAGTTTGCTTCTTGCTGAAGTGCTGCCGCCAAAGCTAGCAAGGTCTTTCCTGTACCTGCTTTTCCGGTAAGAGCAACTAATTGTATTTCGGGTCGAAGAAGCGCTTCGAGCGAAAAAGTTTGTTCAGAGTTTCGGGGCTCAATGCCATAGGTTTTTTGTTTTTCAATCCGTCTTATGGTCCCCGATTGGCTATCGTACCGGCCTAAAGCGCTCGATTTATTTCCCTTCAATATGAAAAACTGATTTGCGTAGGGTTTCAATTTTAACCCTTTGGCTGATATGCCTTCATGATTTTCATACATCATTTGAATATGCGAATCATCGATATTCGTAACAACTTCTATCTCCCGATTGAGTGTATCAATATCCTGAACCTTATCCGATAGGTAATCTTGGGCAACTAATCCCAACGATTTTGCTTTCATTCTAAGATTGATATCTTTTGTAACAAGTATTACGGGCCTATCGGGGTTATTCTTGTGAAGATAATCTGCAATGGCTAGTATTCTATGGTCAGGAGTTTTCTCTGCAAACGATTCGAGAATCTCCTTCGAGAAGGGTTTCCCTGTTTCTACCCTGAGTTTTCCATGCTCTTTTCCAAGTTTAATTCCACCATTGAAAAGATTATCGCCAGCAATTTTATCCAATTCACGGGCAAATTCACGGGCGTGGTAATTAATCAGCTCGTTCCCTTTTTTGAAATAGTCAAGCTCTTCGAGTGCAACAATGGGGATAACAATATCATTCTCCTGAAAGTTGTAAATACAGTTGTAGTCGTGAAGAATGACGTTTGTATCGAGAACGAATAGTTTTTTTATTTTTTTTGCCATAGCTTGTTATGATTAGATTTATGCTCAACGATTAAAGATAGGAATAATATCATTTGCTTATATCATATGGCATGTTCTTGTAATTGCATAGATATCCACAGTAAAACAATTTGATTAGTAAAAGGTTAATTGTTTTTGCCTTTAAGTGTTTAATAACTAATGAAAGATAGATTTCCTGAAGTATTGATTCTGAGGCCTATTTCAATGAGTTGAAAAGAATTAATTTAATGTTATAATCACTTTTAAAGATTAAAGGTATTTAGAAAGTAAAACATATAAATCTTTTCTCTTTATTGGTTTGCCAATATAGTCGTTACAGCCAACTTCAAATGCTTTTTCCTCATCGCCATGAAGAACAAAAGCGGTTTGAGCAATAATTGGCAAATTTGAATGAGTCCTTCTTATTATTGATGTTGCATCTAATCCGCTCATTTTTGGCATTTTGATATCCATCAATACTAAATCAATATTTTTATTTGCTTGGCACATGGATACGGCCTCTTCGCCATTATGAGCCCAAAGCGTATTAACCTCTAGATCTTCGAGATAAATTAGTAACAATTCATAGTTTGAAACTTCATCCTCGGCGATTAGTATTGTTTTATCTGGAAATTTTGGTGTAATCGATAAGTTAACCTCAGTTTTCGCAGGTTTAACTTCGGTATAAGGCATCGTAAGAAAGAAAGTAGATCCTTCACCATAAATGGATTCTACCCATATCTTTCCGTTGATCATATCGGAATATTTTTTTGCCACTGAAAGGCCTACTCCAGTTCCTCCGAACAGTCGAGTATTAGTATCATCGACTTGTCTGAAAGTTTGGAAAATTATTTGAGTGTATTCTTCGCGAATTCCAATGCCAGTGTCTTTTATAAAGAATTTTAAATTTTCCTTTCCTTCAATAGTAACGATACTGAAACCAAACTCAACATACCCCTCGAAGGTAAACTTGAATGCATTTTTAAGAAGATTTACGAGTATTTGTTTTAGTTTTGATCTATCGGTGTTTATTATAAAATCATCAAATTCAGTGGGTAGAGCAAATCGAAAATCAAGGGTTTGCTTCCCAAGTTTTTCTTTTTCGGAAAGGATAGCAACCTTAATCTCATCGATCAACGGTTTAATATTAAATTCACTATTGCTTATTCTAACCTCTCCGCTCTCAAGCAAGGTTATATCAAAAATATCCTCGATAATTTCCAGCAAATTAAGACCGCAATTATTAATAATGCCAGCATATTCAGGAACTTTGGCAATATCCATTTCGCCTTGCAACATATCAGAAAAACCGATTACTGCATTTAATGGAGTTCTAAGCTCATGCGACATTGTTGCAAGGAAAGTAGATTTCAACCGATCCGATTCCTTGGCCTTTTCGAATGCAGTCATTAAATCCATCTCAACCTTTTTTCGTTCTATTAAAAGACTTACCTGGCGCGAGATAAACTCAAACATCTCGAGGTCATCCATATCAAAAGCTTTCTCATCATCATAGCTTTGTACTGCAAATATTCCTGTAACTTTACCTTTTACAATTAACGGAACACCAAGCCATACGGCTGCTTTATTGCCAATTAATTCTACAATTCCAGCCTTGTGAAGTTCTTCAATTTGTTTTCTGTTTGCCAATAGCGATTTTTGCGTTTTTATAACATGTTTGGTCAGTGTTTTACCTGCAGGAAATTTTGTAATAATATCTCTTTGGTCATGATGATAAGGCAATGAAATACTATCGGTTTCTTCATCGTAAAAGACCGCAAAGAAGTTTGAAGTATCGATGATCGATCCGATTTGTTTCTTAATATAGTCGATTAAATCGGTTAGACTCTCGGAGGAATCAACGGCTATGGCGCTATTGTAAATTATTTTTTGAATCTGCTCCTTACGTTTCTTTTCAATAAATGAGCTCAGATTTTTAGTAATAGTGGTTAAAAGCTCTTTCTCTTCTGCTAAAAATGGGATAACGGTCGAATCGTCGGTTTTTAAATGGTGATAGACCTCAATAAAACCTATTCGTTTGCTTTTTGTAACGATATCCGAGCTTAAGCGAAGGTTGCTTTCTTCAAATGATGACGATTGAAATGTATGATCTTTAAGAACTATTCGGCATTGAGTATTCTCGGGAAATTGAAAACCTGAAGGGATAAGATTAACTACTTTATTAAGATACTTACCTAGCGTTAGGCTGTCCTTATCGCTTATCCGTGTAATGTTTTGTAAGCATTGAATCTCTTTATCTCTTTTCTGAATCTGGTTTTCTGTCTCTTTCTTTTTAGAAATATCTTCAACTATTGCTATATGATAATTGTTTAGATGATTGCTCATTGACATTTGAGATACGAATAAGCTAACCCATACAATGTTTCCATTTTTATGGTAATATCTTTTAATAATTGAATATTCGCTTAATTCACCGCTAATTATCAGGTTCCGATGATTAATGCTTTCTTCGATGTCATCCTTGTGGGTTATTTTAAGGAGGTCTATATTTTGCATTTCTTCAATTGTATAGCCTAAAATGCTGCAATATTTTTGATTTATTTCTAATGGAATACAGCTGTTCGAATCAATTAGGGCAACCCCTACGGCTGCTGATTCAAAAATTAATTTAAACTTTTTCTCATTTTCTTTTACCCTGTAATCGGATTGAATTCTTTTATAGGCAATACCAATTAATAGGGTCAGCTCTTCGAGAAAAGAAATTATTTCCGTGTCAAAAAAATTAGTTCGCCTATCGCTAAGCTGAAGATAACCAATAATTTCATCGTCGGAATGTAGCGGAATAAGTGCAACTGACTCATATCCATTAACATTACACTGATTGCGAAAATAGTTGGGCAAGTTGGATTCAGGTACGTACTGATTGAGCAATTTTATGGAGTTAAACCAGAAACTATTTAATGGCGTAAAGTATGGTTTATTGGAGTCGGTTTTTTCTTTTATAACAAGACCGTAAAAGCATTCGAAAGAAACGTTACAATTTGTTTTGACCTGTATGTCACAATTATCTTTATTTGCGCAAAGCGTATTCTCAGAAGTATTATACTTGTTGGAAAACCCAATTGAATGATTGTAAAGAGCGTTTTTTCCATCCTGAGATTGAATGGCGATGGCATCGACTCTTAGAAATTCTTTAATGCTAAAAAGAAAATCTTCCATTAACAATTCCCATTCGATAGGCCGATTTAGAAGCGACAGTATATTTGAAATAAACAATTGTTTTTTATCATAATCTTTCTCCTCTGTAATATCATGAATAATTCCTCTGATTTTCTCAACCTTTGATTCTTCAAATACTGGAACACCAATAACTTTTAAACACCTTTGCTTTCCCGTTGAGGTCAAAATATCAATTTCAATATCTAATGAAATTCCTTTGGTTACAGCTAAAGCAAGCGCTTTTTCATATGTGTTTTTGGAATCATTAATGAACGAATTTTCAAAGGTTTTTGAATTTAGTGTTTGCTCAGAGCTGTAGTCCATAATCAGGGCAACCTCCCGAGAGAGCGATATTTGGTTTGTTTGCACATCAAACTCCCAGCCCCCGACTTTTACCGATTCTCCGGTTAACTTTATTAGTTCGTCCTTGGATTGAACTTTTATTTCAGCCTGCTTGATCTTGTTCTCGGCTAGAATTGCATTTTTAAAAACCGATTTTGAAACCTGAATTAATATAAAACTTGTTCCTATTATGAAAAATAAACTTAGAGTTGCCGAAAACATTGCAAAGTTTATAGTTTTGGAATCGTTGAAAATATTTAGGATGAATCCTTGAAAAAGGATTACAATAAATAAAATAGGAATGATTGATTTAATCAGAATATTCGAGGGTGTTTGGTTGGTGAAGTAACGAACGATAAGATTTCTTTTTCCTCCTAGCAGCATGATTGTAATGCCAAGAAACAAGAAGCAGATAGCTGTTGTAAGCGCTATCGGAATAATTTTACTTTCATAAAGAAGTGGGATTTGGAATAAATGACTAAGCAATACTGTAAAGCCCATAAAGGCGATAAATAAGCCTAAAATACTGATCAAATTATTAGTTTTTGTAAGCTCTCTGTATTTTGTTTTTATCAACAGTGAAACTCCGGCTACTAAGAATAAGAACCCAGTAATCGGCGACATTCTTTTTAATGGGAATAGCCCCCATTTTTCAGTTGCTGGAGATAAATAATTTTCAAAGGTTAAGTCAACGTTGGTTAAAAAGCCGACAACCTTTAATAAACCATAAAGAGAAAAGAATATTAGTATTGCTATGGTTGTAATCCTCAGCATGGGTTTAGATGAAGTGTAGGAGTTTGTAAATAGTACTAATCCTAAAAATGTAAAGATAATAGCAGTATCGGGCGCCATAGGAATGTGTAATTTTCCATAGCTAGCAAGTAGAAGTATTCCGCTTAACCAGCCCATTATGCTTAGAAATCCCATTAGCAAAATCAAGCCACCAAGGATTTTAATAGCGTTTTCGAAGCTTATATTAATTTTCATTTTGCTGAGTCAATGCTATTCCTGTTTGTTATTTGAGAAAGCAATTTATAAATAATGATTATTTGTTGTATTAAACCAAGACTGTTTTAAATCATTAATGATATGAATCACCATTTTCAGTCGATAAGTTTTCATTATTCATAATATTTTTACAATTATTTCTTAAGCAAAAGGGAATAACTAAATATAATATTTTCTCAACACTCTGTAATATAGTTATATGTAATATGTTTTAAGATGAAATAATTCTTTAAACGCTATTTATGTTCAACTTCAAAATATATTCTGAGAAAGTGGTTTTATTGAATATGCCCTTGCATATTATTTTGCAGGGCAACTATTTTTAAAAAATATGCGTAAATTGTACAACATAGTTTGAATTATTACTTACAGTTTAAATTGATTACTATGGCTACTGCAAATTACAGTTGGATTGGGAAGAAAGTATTGATAGCTGAAGATGATAGAGTTAACCTAATGATGGTTAAACTATTCTTGGAAACTACTGGCATTAAAATTTTTAATGCAAACAATGGTGACGAGGCCGTAGAACTTGCAGATAAAGAAAAACCTGACATAATACTAATGGATATAAGAATGCCCGGAATGGATGGCTTAGATGCAACTCGAATTATTCGAGCAACAGATAAGAATGTTCCTATTATTGCGGTTACTGCATTCGCAATGCCTAATGATGAGGAGATTGCATTATCTGCCGGTTGCTCTGCATTTGTAACTAAGCCTTACAACAAGAATTTTTTAATGGAAAAAATGAATAATCTTTTAGAGTTACTATAGATTGAAGTAACACAAAAAATTTTAATCATATTATTTACATCAACTTATAGCTTCTTATTAATTACTTTTAAGGTTGTATCCCATGAGCAGTAACGAAAGAAGTTTCTTGGTTTTAGTAATTGATTCAGCAAGTAATATCTTAGATTACCAAGACAAACTTAAGGAATTAGCACAATGTCATTTTTTGTATTCCGATGATTATTTAACTCAGGTTGATCTTATTAAGCAAAAAATTATTGATACAATACTTATTAACATCAAACTATTAACTGCTCAGCAACAGCCGGAGCTTAGCCTAATTAAAAAACAATTTAAGGATTTTGGTATACCTACTTTTTTCTTTAGGCCAAAGGATGGGCAAGAAATATATATCGAATCTGTAATTAATTCCTCGGTAACGCCACCTGATTCCTTGTTGATTAGCGATTTAGTTTTAAGCATCAAAGATTATAATTTACACAAAGATTCTGTTGAGGATAAAAAATCAAGTAAACTAGCAACTCCTCATAAAACTAATAGCGAGCCAGATGCTTTAAATGATAACGAGGTAAACCAGCAAAAGGCCATTTTTATTCGTAACATAACTTATGAGATAAGGACACTCCTCAACAATGTTGGAGCACCAATGCAGCTGATTAAAGAGAAAATAGACGACCCTGAATTAATCCCCTTTTTTAGCATTATTGATACAACCCTAAATCGTTTGGTTGAATTTACGTTTAAAGCAACTCTTTCATCGGATTTAAAGCTTGGGAATTATCCAATAAAGAAGATGCTAGTCGATCTCGATGAAATTTTTAGATTTTCCATGCTAGAGCTTACAGAGTTTCTGGAGTTCGAAAAAATTAAGTTAACGATAAATCCACCGCATTTTAAAGCAAATATATACGGAGATAAAGAATTGCTCTTCCATAGCTTTACTGCAATTCTCGATAAAGTAATCTATTTAACTAAAGAGAACGGTGAAATACTCCTCGATTTTAATTCAGGGATTAATTCGATTGATTGCAAAATAACATCAAATAGTTTTACATTAAACAAGCAGGATATACTTGAAATATTTAATTCATCATCTACCGAGCAGGAGATTGGTTTAGCCTTAGCTAAATTGGTGCTTGACATCCATGATGGTAGCTACTGGGTCGACTTTACAAAAGAAGCAGGTATTACTATTGGTATTTCATTCAAAACAAGGGAACATGAATGAGTCAATGCTTAACGCCTTGCTTCAGTTTTTGGCTATTATTCAAAACCTGAAGAGGGGTAAAAAGGATTTATTAACAAAGAAATACATTGAAAACTACCTGAAAAAATCATTCGGGCGGAAGGTTGCGAATGAAAAAATTGAGGTTTATTTAAAATACACTGAACTATTTAAGGAGAATTCTGACTTTAAGAATCAACTCACATACGTCTGCAAGTCAATTAATCAAGAGTGTAATACTAGGGAAAAATACCAGATACTTATAAATCTTCTCGATTTCATTCTTTACTCCGAAATTTCATTCCACAATATTTTTAGTGTCGAAAAACCATTTAAGGTTTTTGTTAACACCATTGCACTGGAACTTAAGATTAGTAAAACGGAGTTTCTTAATCTAATCAGATTCATTTTTGGTGAGATATATAAAATCCCTCAAAAAAAACAATTACTTGTTGTAGGTCATTCGGATCCAGGAATAGAAGAGGTGAAATTTGTTAAGAATGAATCATTAAACGGTTATTTAATATTCCTGCACCTAGATGATTCTAATCTTCTTCTTTTTAGATATAGAGGTTCCCTAACCCTTGAGGTTAATAAGCAGGTTATATTCTCCCGTCGTGTGTACACGTTAAAAAACGGTTCCTTTATTTCAGGGAAAAATCTAAAACCAATCTATTTTGGAGATATTCTAAGAGCTTACTCCTATAATGAGGCTATTCACGATATAAATTTTCAGGTATGTGAAGTGGAGTATAAGTTTCCAAACGGTGTCACCGCAATACAACAGCTCTCATTTGATGCAAGATCCGGTGAACTTGTTGGAATAATGGGTGGAAGTGGGGCTGGTAAATCTACGCTTATTAATGTGCTATGTGGAAATTATTCGACTTTCAGAGGGAAAATTGAGATTAATGGTGTGCTTCTCGATGGAGTGAATGAAAATCTAAAAAGCATTATTGGTATTGTTCCACAAGAAGATTCATTAATCGAGGAGTTGACGGTTTATCAAAATATACTTTTTTCATCAAAGTTAACATTAGGAAATTTAACCGATAACGAGATTCATAGCAGGGTAGAATCCACACTTTTAGAATTTGGCTTACATAGCATAAAGGATTTAAAAGTTGGTTCACCATTAAAGAAATTAATAAGCGGTGGGCAGCGGAAACGATTAAACATTGCCATGGAGGTTATTCGAAAACCCGAAATTCTATTTGTAGATGAGCCAACCTCGGGCCTTTCGTCCCTCGATTCTGAAAATGTAATGAATTTGCTAAAAGAGTTATCGCTCCAAGGAACTCTCCTATTTATAAACATCCATCAGCCTTCTTCCGAAATATTCAAGCTATTCGATTCGATTCTTATTCTGGATAAAGGAGGATACCCTGTTTTCTATGGTAACCCTATTGAATCGATTCTTTATTTTAAAATTAAAGGCGATAGAGTTGATAAAAAAGAAATTGCCTGTGATTACTGTGGGCATATTAATCCCGATCTAATTTTTGAGATTGTAGATGAAAAGCAGGTAAATCAATACGGTGAAAATACAAACGAGAGAAAGATTAGCCCAAAAAAGTGGCACCAATATTTTTTAGAAGACATAAATAATAAGCAAAGTATATCCGGAAATAGACCAATCCCAGAACGGAAATATCGAAAACCATCGTCGCTAAAACAGCTAAAACTTTTCTTTCACCGAACGGTTTTAACAAAAATTGGCGATTGGGAGTTTGTCATCCTGTCCGTTTCAATTGCTCCAATCATCGGATTTTTAGTGGCTTTCTTTACAAAACAATTTGCGACTACAAAGAGTGGTAATTATGAGTATATTTTCTTTGAAAATTCTAATTTACCGGCGTACTTCTTTATGTCGATTATTTCGGCTCTGTTTATTGGTTTAATTGTTAGCGCCGAAGGAATAATCAGAGATAGCAGGATGTTGAAAAGAGAAGCCTTCTTTAACTTAAGCATGTTTAGCTACTATAACTCGAAGGTTATCTTTTTTATCATCCTAAGTGCATTCCAATCTTTCTTTCTTACAATTTTTGGCATTCTTTTGTTTAAAATACCCGATTTTACGTTTAGCTACTGGTTGATACTTTTCTCATTATCCGTTTTGTCAAATTTAATGGGTTTAATAGTCTCTGCTTCACTAAAGTCGGTACCAGCCATTTATGTACTTGTTCCTTTCCTGTTGATTCCACAAATACTTTTTAGCGGTGTAGTTGTAAAATTCGACCAACTTAACTATAAAGTTGGAGATCAGGATAAGGTTCCATTTATTGGGGAGGTAATGGCTTCGAGGTGGGCGTTTGAAGCGTTAACGGTCAAACAGTTTAATGATAATGAGTATCAAAGAAATTTTACTGAAATAAATACTCTGGAGAGCGTAAATCGGATTAATCTTTTCTATATCATTCCAATGGTTACATCCGCAATTGAAGATTATAACGCTAAAACAGATGTTCTCTCACGAAGTAAAGATATTAAGCTTATAAAAGAGGGATTGCTGATACTTGATCTTAAAAAACCAAGTTCAATACCAGATGATGAATTAATAAAAATTGTAAAGGTCGATCTTGAGCAAAAGCGCAAGCAGGTGTCATCAGCTCTTAATAAGATACGTTTTAAGAAGGACAACATTTTAGAGAGCCTAACAAAAAAATACCGTGGTGAGGATGGAGTAAATGCGTTAAAGCAGAAGTCGGTTAATAAAGCTGTTTGCGATTTAGTTCTAAATCGCTCCGTATCGGATCAAGTTATTCAGGTAGAATCGGAGATATTCATAAAATCGGATCCTGTTTTCAGGTTGCCTCAATCGAGGGTCGGACGAGCACACTTTTTTACTTCTTTCAAAAGAATTGGAGGTTATATCATTGAAACATACTGGTTTAATCTAATGACTATCTGGTTAATGATATTACTCTTATACATTATGTTAGTGCTTGAATTTATAACAAAAATTGCGAAAGGTTCACAGCGATTTTATCAACAGTTTCTCAAAAATCCTTTTAAACAAAAAATTGATATTTTTTAAAAAACTATTATTGTTTTTTTATATATTGCAACAAGTATTTAGTATTAAATTGTTTTTTACAATTTAGTACGTTGATTCGTTTAATTTGAAATTTGTTAATGAAAATTGAGAAAAATGAAGCGAAAAATTAATTCAATAATACTGCTTTTTCTTGCTTCTTGTCTTTTAGGGTGTGTTAATGAATCCAAAAAGAAAGAGGAAATTCTTTTAGCTCAAAAGAAGGATTCCGTTTATAGAGAAAGAGTAGAATTTCTTCTGCCTTCACCTCAGGAACTCATGAGTTTTGCTAAGGATCAAGGGTATGCTTACAAAGAATTTTTAGTTAATCCGCTTGATAATATTGAGAAAATCAACCTGTTTCGAAATCAAGCACTGTACTTTGGCATGTATTTTTGCGATTTTTACTACTTAAGTGTTTTTGAAAAGAATACGCAATCGTTAAATTATTTAGGCACTATTCGTCAACTTTCGGGAAAACTTGGGATTGAACACTTTTTTAAGGAGAGTTTCTTTAAAAGAATGGAGAATAATTACGCTAACATCGATTCCCTTAAAGAGATCTCCATTGAGCTTTCTTCAACTGTTTTCAACTCCCTTGATCAAACGGATAATAACATGCTATTCTCAATCATCGGAATTGGGTCAATCGTTGAAGCGCTATATTTAACATCAAATTCTATAAATGATGCAGCAAATCAACCACGATTGGTTTCATCGGTTTATGATATTGGAGAGTTTTACGAAAACTTTTTTGGAAGTTTTTTAGTCTTTTGTAATGATGAAGAGTCGCTCAAACCTCTTTTGACGGATTTAACCGAAGTTAGAGATATTCTTCGTAAAGGCAAAGAGGAAAGAACGAGTAAAACATCATCATCAAAGAAGATGACATCAGGAGGAATGAAGATTAAAATCTCAGAGGATAGTAAAGGGACTACAAGTATGGAAAACTTTAACCTATTGAAAAGTAAAGTAATTAGTATTCGTACAAAAATTGTAAATCAACAATATTAAAGATGAAGTGGATACTAGCAATCGCATTTGCAATTAGCGTTAATATTGCCATAGCACAACCTTGTATTGATTACAATAGAATGGGAAACTGTTTGTTGTTAATGAATAGAGAAGTAATGAATGTTTATGGGCAATCAAAAAACGCACTTCTTCAGGCAAATATCCCGAATAACTTTAGCGTAACCCTTTTTGGAGAGAAGGATTATAAGTTTATCATTTGCTCTGAAGCAAGTTTTTACCCAATCCATATTCGATTGATCGATCCAATAACTCAAGAGGTCTTTTATGATAATAAGGATGATGATTATCTTGAATCTGTAGGTTTTTCTGTTGAAAAAACAAGGAGACTTATCGTTGAAATCACTTTACTTGCAGCTAAAACTGAATTTAAAGATATTGGTCAGGATAGAGCGTGTATTGGGGTATTAATACTTTGGCAAAAAATACCTAAAACAGGGTTCTAGAAAATTATAAAGATTTATTTAAACCACCCATACCTTTTGGAATGGGTGGTTTTTCATTGGATCAAAAAGTTTATTCCGTTTACACATCAGATGTTGAACATATGTGAAATCGGTTTCTTTATCGCAACCTTTAATATTGATTTAATGTTAAGAATGATTATATTTGAATAGAGTCTGAATGATTTACTAATTCCAAGTTTATAAATCCATTACCAATATTTCTTAAATTAGTTTGTTCTTGATATATATAGTTAATAGTTGAAGCATGATTTCTGGTAGATGGAGAAAAAGAAAATTAGATGAAAAATTCAATTAGTAAATGCAACAATGATTGATTTTCTCTCTTTCCGAAATGCAGCGATAGCGGAATGAAGGAAAGAGAGAAAAGCCCGAAAGACATTTTCTCTCTTAATGCA
>JANYLA010000035.1 GCA_025361485.1 Bacteroidales bacterium | reverse complement strand
GAGGCAGAATCAGAATTAGCAGCAGGTTTCCATACCGAATATTCAGGGATTAAGTTTGCATTCTTCTTCCTTGCTGAGTATATGAATATGTTCATCGTAGCATCGTTAGCGGCGACAGTATTCTGGGGTGGTTGGATGCCATTACATATTCCTGGTCTCGAAGGGTTCAACCATGCGATGGATTTTATTCCTCCTGCACTTTGGTATATTGGTAAAACTGCTTTTATCATATTACTAATGATGTGGTTTAAGTGGACATTCCCCCGCTTACGTATCGACCAACTTTTAAATCTTGAGTGGAAGTTCTTACTCCCAATCAGTTTGGTCAACATACTAATAATGGCATTCATTGTCTTAATGGGTTGGTATATTGGATTATGAGAGAAATAATTAACTACTTCAAAAGCATATTCTTCGCCCTAAAGTCACTTTGGACTGGGATGAAGGTAACTGGGGCTTACTTTTTTAAGCCTTGGAAAATCGTTACTCAACAATATCCTGAGAATCGAAAGACTCTTACGATGTTTGAGCGTACCAAGGGCGAATTGGTGATGCCTCATAACGACAAAAATGAGCATCAGTGCACTGGTTGCGGAATTTGTGAATTGAATTGTCCTAATGGAACAATTATCGTAAAAACTGTTATCAATGAGACTCCTGATGGAAAAAAGAAAAAAGCACTCGAAACATACATCTATAACCTCGGGATGTGTACATTCTGTGGGTTATGCGTTAAAGTTTGCCCATCGGATGCTATAGTGTTTGGAAATAAGTTTGAGCATGCAGTATTCAATAAGAACAAGCTTGTAAAAACTCTAAATAAAGAAGGTTCAACCTTAAAGAAAGGGGTCGAATAATGGAAATCACAGTAAACCACTTAATGTTTGGCCTGTTTGCGGCTATGATTTTGGTCTTCTCGGTTCTAACGGTTACAACCCGAAGAATATTGAGAGCTGCCACCTTTCTACTCCTAGTATTAGTTGCAACCGCTGGGCTATACTTTATGCTTAACTATCAGTTTATGGCTGGGGTTCAGCTCACACTATACGCTGGAGGTATTGTTGTTCTTATCATCTTCTCGATATTATTAACTAGCCATATCAGTCAGAAATTTGAACCGGTAGGTTGGAAAAAATCATATTTTTCGGCTCTTGCCTCAATTGCAGGTGCAATTCTATGTATCACAACTATTCTTCAGCACAAGTTTCAGGCAACCACCGAGGCTGCCAAGGAAATCGATATGAAGCTGATTGGAAATAGTTTGCTCAGCACAGATAGGGATGGTTATGTTTTGCCATTCGAGGTAATCAGTGTTCTATTGCTAGCCGCAATGATTGGGGCTATTGTTGTTGCTAAACGTAAGAAAAAAGATTAAGCTATGCTAAACGCAGGTATACCAATGGAGGCCTTTTTAGTGGTAAGCACGCTGATGTTTTTTGCGGGTGTTTACGGCTTCCTCACACGTCGGAATTTGATAACGATACTGATGTCGGTGGAGCTAATTCTGAACTCGGTGAATATTAACTTTTTAGTATTCAATCGTTTTCTTTTTCCCGATAAACTTCAGGGTCATTTCTTCTCGCTATTTATTATAGCGATTGCTGCAGCCGAGGCTGCCGTTGCGATAGCAATTATTATTAATATTTACAGACACTTCAACACTATCAACGTTGAGGATGTCGATAAGATGAGATATTAAAATCTGTCATCTCCAAATACTTAAACTATGTCAGGTTTTCAGTACGTCGTATTAATTCCGATAATTCCCTTTCTGATGTTCCTATTAATAGGACTAGTAGGGCATAAAATGAAACCCGCTCTGGCTGGTTTAATCGGTACAACAGGTTTGTTTATTTCGACCGTTCTTTCGTATATCACTGCTTACCAATACTTTTTTGTATCGGGTAAGGTTAATGGTGTATATGAAAAAATTATTGCATTCAACACGGTTTGGCTTCAGCTAACCGATAAGCTGCATATCGATTTGGGTGTTTTAATCGACCCAATTTCAGTGATGATGCTTGTGGTTATAACCACCGTTTCGTTGATGGTGCATATCTATAGCAACGGTTACATGAAAGGCGAACGCGGATTTCAGCGTTTCTTCGCATTCCTTGGTCTGTTCAGCTTCTCGATGCTGGGCCTAGTTTTAGCAACCAATATCTTCCAAATGTACATTTTCTGGGAGTTGGTTGGTGTCTCATCGTTTTTGCTAATCAGCTTTTACTACGATAAACCGAGTGCAGTTGCCGCTGGCAAAAAAGCTTTTATCGTTACACGATTTGCCGATTTAGGATTCTTGGTTGGTATTCTATTGCTTTCATACTATACAAATACATTTGATTTTGTATCGCTAACCACACCTGGTTGCCCTGCAATCGTTCAAGCTGCGGGCATAACATTTATGGGTATTTCGGTAGTTACATTAGCACTGGTACTAATATTTATGGGAGGTGCTGGTAAATCAGCAATGTTCCCACTACATATTTGGCTACCCGATGCAATGGAGGGTCCAACCCCTGTTTCGGCTCTTATTCACGCTGCAACCATGGTTGTTGCTGGTGTATATTTAGTTGCACGATTATTTCCAATATTCGCATTAACAGCTCCAAGCGCACTAACAATTGTAGCTTACGTTGGTGGGTTTACATCGTTATTCGCAGCGGTTATTGCCTGCACGCAGAATGATATCAAAAGAGTTTTGGCCTACTCAACCATGTCGCAGATTGGTTATATGATGCTTGCGCTTGGTGTTTCAGGATATGGTGGTGAAGATGGCCTTGGTTTCATGGCATCGAACTTCCACCTGTTTACTCACGCTATGTTTAAAGCGTTACTATTTCTTGGTGCTGGTTCAATTATCCACGCTGTTCACAGCAATTTGATGACAGAGATGGGGGGACTAAGAAAATATCTACCTATTACTCACATTACTTTCCTTATCGCTTGCTTAACCATTGCTGGTGTTCCATTCCTTTCAGGTTTCTTTAGTAAGGATGAGATTTTAACAGCAGCATACCATCACGATAAGATTTTATTCTTTGTTGAGTATGCTGTTGCAGGTCTTACAGCATTCTATATGTTCCGTTTGTACTTCAATGTATTCTGGGGAGAGGATAGACATTATCATCACACTCCACATGAATCGCCATTAATCATGACATTACCATTAATGTTTTTAGCTTTCGCATCGATATTTGCTGGATACCTACCATTTAGTGAACTTGTAACATCTGATGGAGCAGGATTTGAATCTCATTTAGAAATGCCTATTGCTGCAGCATCTGTTGGAATTGGACTTCTTGGAATATTTGTTGCTTGGGTTATGTATAAGAAACCAAGTGGTGCCCCGGTGAAGATGGCTACAACATTTAAGCATCTTTATAAATGGAGCTACAATAAGTTCTATATGGATGAGGTTTACCTTTTTGTTACTAAAAAGATAATATTCAACAATATATCAAAACCAGTTGCTTGGTTCGATAGGCATGTTGTTGATGCCACCATGAACGGATTTGCTTGGGCTGCTAACTACGCATCATTCAATATAAGAGATTTACAATCAGGTCAATTACAGAAATATGCTTTCGTATTTATTTCTGGCGTGGTAGTTTTGGTTCTTTCATTTGTGTATTTTTTCATGAATTAAAGGTTCATTGTCATGTTGAGCGTTAGCGAAACATCTAGTTTATAGATAGATTCTTCACTTCGTTCAGAATGACAAAAAAAGTTGATTTAATAAATTTAATTGATTTAACAGCATAACCATGGGTATACTATCATTTCTGGTATTAATACCAACACTTACAATTATCGCGATACTGTTTACTAATGACAAGAAACAGGCTCGGCTTGTATCAGCTATAGGCACTGGAGTTCAGTTAATACTCGCTGGAGTGCTCGTTTGGATGTACCTAACGGAGCGTTCTGCGGGCAATACGGCTCAGATGCTATTCACTCAGGATATCATGTGGTATCCAACCTTTAATATCCACTACGCCGTTGGTGTTGATGGGATATCGGTTGCGATGATAGCTCTAACTGCTGTTGTCCTTTTTGCTGGGATATTCGCATCATGGGAGGTTGAGTTTCTAAACCGTGAATTTTTCATTTCGCTTATCCTACTTTCTTCAGGAGTATTCGGCTTTTTTATCTCGCTCGATTTGTTCACCATGTTCTTGTTTTATGAACTTGCGGTTATCCCGATGTATTTATTGATTGGTATTTGGGGTACAGGACCGAAAGAGTATTCAGCAATGAAGTTGACCCTTATGCTTATGGGCGGTTCAGCATTTTTGCTTGTAGGTATTCTTGGGATTTATATGAATTCAGCCGCTGCTGGTCAGCCATTAACTTTTAACCTTATCGAAATTGCTAAAATAAGTATTCCGATTGAGGCTCAGCGATTTTTCTTTCCGCTAACATTTATTGGTTTTGGGGTTCTTGGTGCACTTTTCCCACTACATACTTGGTCACCAGATGGTCATGCCTCTGCACCAACCGCAGTTTCGATGCTACACGCTGGTGTGTTGATGAAACTTGGAGGTTACGGCTGCTTTAGAGTTGCCATGTACCTAATGCCTGAAGCTGCTCACGAAATGGCTTGGATATTTATCATTCTAACCACTATTAGCGTTGTTTATGGTGCTTATGGTGCAATCGTTCAGAAAGACCTTAAATATATCAATGCATACTCTTCAGTAAGCCATTGTGGACTTGTTATCTTTGCTCTGCTGATGATGAACAAAACAGCAATGGACGGTGCTATTCTTCAAATGATTTCACACGGTTTGATGACAGCCCTTTTCTTTGCCCTTATCGGCATGATTTACGGACGTACTCATACCCGAAACATCTACGAAATGGGTGGTTTGATGAAAGTTATCCCTTTCCTATCGGTTGTTTATGTAATTGCCGGTCTTGCTTCACTTGGTCTGCCTGGTTTAAGCGGTTTCGTTGCCGAGATGACCGTTTTTGTTGGAGCATTCCAACACGCTGATACTTTCCATAGAGTTGCCACAATTATTGTAACAACATCAATTGTTGTAACTGCTGTATATATTCTAAGAGTTGTCGGAATTTTACTTCTTGGCCCGATTAAGAACGAGGAGTTCAATCATTTTAAAGATGCAAAATGGTTCGAGAAACTTTCAACCATTACACTTCTATTGATGATTGCTGCAATCGGTTTGGCTCCACTTTGGCTATCGAATATGATTCAGCATAGCCTTATTCCAATTATTCAAAAATTAGCTGTAACAACAGGGATTTAATCTATTGATACTATGAACTTGAATAGTTTTCTTTTAATGCGCCACGAGATTGTACTAATTGCTGTTGCGCTAATTATACTGATAGCCGAGATATTCACCTCGGAACAGAACAAAGGACGTATCCGTGGATTGGCGATTATCCTGTTTGCCTTGAATACCATCATTGGTTTCTTCCCTGCAACCACAGGAACTCTTTTTGGAGGGATGTTCACCACAATTCCTTTGCATATCGTTGTTAAAAATATTTTAAACATCGGTACGCTGATTGTTCTCATCCAATCGAATGCATGGCTTAAAACCGAAGAGAATAGCGATAAATTCCCTGAGTTTTACGTTCTGTTGATATCAACCCTTGTGGGGATGTTCTATATGATATCGGCAGGTGATTTCTTGATGTTCTATTTAGGTCTTGAATTGGCAACAATTCCTTTAGCTGCATTGGTAGCATACGACCGTTTCCGCAGTCAATCTGCCGAGGGCGGTATTAAGTTGATACTTTCATCGGCATTCTCATCAGGTATTATGCTTTACGGTATTTCGATGATTTATGGTATGTACGGTAGCATCTATTTCGATATGCTTAGCCCTGCAATGGCCATGAATAGTTTAACAATCCTTGCATTTATATTCTTCTTTGCAGGAATGGCTTTTAAAATCTCGTTAGTACCATTCCATCTATGGGCTGCCGATGTTTACGAAGGTGCACCTGTAAATATAACCTCATATCTTTCAGTAATATCAAAAGGTGCAGCAGTGTTTATTCTAACTGTAATCCTTTTCAAGGTTTTCCCAACCATTTCTGATTTATGGCAGAAAGTTGTTTGGGTGATAGCCGTCATGACCATGACCATTGGTAACCTATTTGCCATTCGTCAACAGAACCTAAAACGATTCATCGCATTTTCGAGTATCTCACAGGCAGGTTTCTTCCTATTAGGTGTAATCGGGGGGAATGAGATGGGTATGACCGCTATTGTTTACTACATGCTGGTTTACATCTTCTCAAACCTTGGCGTTTTTGGTGTAATCGCAATTATATCGAACAAGTCGGGTAAGGAGAATATGGATGATTATAATGGTCTTTACCACACCAACCCAATGCTTAGTTTAACCATGATGCTTGCATTGTTCTCGTTGGCAGGTATTCCACCTGTTGCTGGTTTCTTCGGAAAATTCTTCCTTTTCACTGCGGCAGCGCAAAAAGGCTTTTACATTTTAGTTCTAATCGCTACAATCAATACAATCATATCATTGTACTACTATCTACTTATTGTAAAAGCAATGTTTATCAATAAGAGCGAGAATCCAATTCCATACTTTAAGAGCGATTTTTACACCAAACTTGGTTTAGGTATTTGTATTGCAGGTTTAGTTATTGTTGGCTTTGCAAGTGGTATCTGGGAAACGATTTCAAAGTTGGCTTTTGGGATGTAATTTTTGAAGTTGATAAGTTAACAAGCTTATAAGTAATCTTTAATAATAATAAAGGCATAACCCGAAAGAGTTGTGCCTTTTCGCTTTTTATAGAATTATTTAGGGAGGAATCCCCATTTCAAATTTGACTATTAGGTAAAAAGTGCTAACTTAAAATCGATTTAGCAACAAGCCAATTGTTATGTGTAGATTTAGTTTCCTGATTACTTTTCTTTTTCTTCAATACAGTGTTAAACCCATAAACCCTGATTCACTAAAGGTAAACTTTGATCGGCTTTCTATCCCTAAACAGCTCGAACTTATTGATGGTTTAAAATTTAATGATGTTGTTGGTAATTGTCAGAAGATAACGCCAATCCTTTTGAAATTCGAGAAGATCGCCAAGGGGAATAAAAACTATAATTCCTTGGCTAAAATTTACGTCAATTTAAGCCTAGGCTACTACTACCTCGGCAAGTATGACGAAAATCTAAAATACGGGCTAAAAGCGGTTCATCTTTACGATAGTTTAGGTAACTACCGAGAGCTTGGAACTATGTATGGAGAGTTAGGCTATCAGATGAAATACAGGGATCTTCCCAAAGCCACTGAGTTAATGCAAAGGGGAAAATTTATTCTCGAAAAACTCGGTAATCCAATTCCGCTTGCTAAAATCTATGATAATTATGGGGTTTTAAAGGAGATAAATAAACAACTCGATTCGGCTAAATATTTCTATTCGAAAGCACTTGGAATAAAGAAAGAATTAAGGGATAGCGTAGGTATTCCATACAGTCTGAATAATATCAGCATGGTATATATGCTAAAGCATCGATATGATTCGGCACTGGTCTATCTAGACAAATCATCAAATATTAGAATAATAAAGAAAGATGATATTGGTTTAGCCGAAAACTATGGGTATTACGGTCAAATTTACCTTAAAATAGGCAGTTTTGATAAGGCAATTAAATATCTTAATGAGAGTTTAGCGCTGGCGAAAAAGCATAATTACACTTCATTGGCTAAAAATATTTATAACGATTTATCGACGGGATATGAGCGGATGAAGGATTATAAAAATGCATTGATGTACCACAGACTCTATAAGCAGTTTGAAGATAGTTTAGTAAATATTGAGACAAACAAGGCAATTGCCGATTTACAGGTGCAATATGAAACATCTGAAAAGGAGAAGGAAATAATTCAGAAAACAGCAAAGCTTAAACAGCAAAGTGTTCTCAAGATATCTATTCTAATCAGCTCATTACTATTATTAATTTCAACGGTGCTATTTTTTTGGAATAAGATATTAATTATTCGTCGTAATGAGAAAATGAAACTCCAAAATGCTTTGATTGAAGGGGAGCAGGCCGAGCGAAATCGTCTTGCATTGGAACTGCACGATAGCATCGCCAATGATTTGAATGGAGTTATACTTTTGCTTAATGGATCAAAGGAACAAAACAATTTAATGAATGATGTTGGGCTCAATCGTAGTTTAGAGAAGTTAAATGAAACCCATCAACAGGTTCGTAAACTTTCTCATACTCTAATGCCCCGTAGTTTAACTGAAAAGGGATTAAAATATGCAATCAACGATTTGGCTTACGATTTTGGCTCTGGTGATTTTAAGATTGATTTGCAGCTAATTGGGATCGATGAGCGGTTGAAGCAATTCTATGAATTTAATGTATTTTGCATCATCCAGGAAGCTCTAAATAATATTGTTAAGCATTCAAAAGCAACTAATATTTTTATAGAATGTAATAGGGTTGATGATACCTTTTTTGTTAGTATTGAGGATAATGGGATAGGCTTTAATGCTAATTCTATTGAAGAGAAAAGTGGCATCGGCATCCAAAATATTACCAATCGGGTTAAGATTATGGAAGGGAATTTATCAATAAATTCATCTAAAATAATATACCATGGATAAACAGATAAGGATTGCAATAGTTGATGATCATCCGATGGTAATTGATGGTTTAGTAAACTATATTAATTCGAATAGTAATATTGAAATTGTAGCAACATTAAGCAAGGTTTGTGAGGTTCCAAAAATGCTCTCAAAATTCAATCCAGATATCCTCCTGATGGACTACCATTTCACCAACGAGGAGCAGACCGGAATGGATATGTGTATTTTAGTTAAACGAGATTTTCCCGAAACCAAGGTTATTATAATCTCCTCGTTTTCGGATGTTTCACTAATCAAAAAATTCATTGAGGTGGGTGCGTCGGGGTATTTGCTTAAAACGGCTGGAAAGAATGAGTTTATT
>JANYLA010000123.1 GCA_025361485.1 Bacteroidales bacterium | reverse complement strand
ATTTTGTCCCTAACGGGACAGTCCCAGAGGGACGATATATCGGTAGTATAAAAAGTGACCCCCTGTTGGTATAAGTCCCGTAGGGACGTAATAAATATATGTATTCTATCAAATTTTTCATTATTTAGTCGGTCACTAGTGATTTTATATATAGTCTTATAATCAATATATGGCCTAAGTTTAATTCTGTCAGGGTTCAAAACCCTGACAGAGTTTTGTAATGAAGTGTAATAGACTTTATATAGTTTTAATTAAAGCAAGAAGTTAAGGATATTAAAAATTGCAAAGATGATACTTGCAAAACCATTGGTTGTTGCAAAGGCTATATTTACTCGTTTAATATCCTTTGGGCTAATAATTGAGTGCTGATATATCAGCAAAGCAATAAATATAATTGCTCCAGCCCAATACCAAATACTAGCATCTAGTTTATATCCAACAAGAATTACGAGAAATGCTGTAAATAGATGAAAAAATGTAGCAACTCGTAAAGCGTTTTTTGAACCTAATGCGGCAGGAATTGATTTTAGCGATTCGTTTTTATCAAATTCTTCATCCTGTAATGAGTAGATAATATCAAAGCCCCCAACCCAGAAAAGAACTATGAGTGAGTAAAGAATTGGAATAAAATCAAACTTACCTGTAACTGAAAGATAAGCGCCGATTGGAGCCAATGAGAGCCCTAAACCTAAAACTAAATGACAAAGAATTGTCCAACGTTTGGTAAAGCTATAAAGCAGTATTACAGCCAGAGCAACTGGAGCAAGAGCGAAAACCAATCTATTAATAAACCATGTTGAAACAATAAATAGTAAACAGTTTAATATTGTGAATAGAATGGCTGACTTAGCAGAAATAATACCTTTGGGTATTTCTCGTTCCGCTGTTCTTGGATTTTTTATATCAATATACCTATCAACAACCCGATTAAAACTCATCGCAGCATTTCGTGCAAAAACCATACAAAGAATAACCAATCCAAGTAGTTGCCAGTTAAAATTTAAAGGAGTTGTTTTATATGCTAAAAACAAACCAATTAGCGCAAAAGGCATTGCAAAAATGGTGTGACTAAATTTCACCAACGATAGATAATTTTTAAATTTCGAACCGTTTGAATTGCCCATAAATATTTATTTAAACCTGAAGTATAAGAATACAAAGGTAATAGGTTAACTCTTTTTTCCGTTACCAACACTATAAAAAACATTTACAGGTTGCTTTAACATTTAAATTCGTTAAAGGTTTAGCCAAAATGGTTTTGAATTATTAATATCCTTATGCAGTTGTTCCTTTTCTGGTTAATAGACATTATATTAGTAAAGATTTTTAAAACAGATGATTTTGGTTACCCGAAATAGAATTATTCTCCTTATAGCGGCTCTGCTATTCGCAGCTAACCTAGCTGCCCAGAATACGCTCGATAGCCTTGAGGCATCTGCCAATCGTGCCACAGGCGAGGAAAAGCTCGATTTATTATTAGAGCTAACCGAGAGCTATATCAATATCAACCCCGATAGAGCGTTGGATTTTGGTTTGCAAGTTTTACTTAAAGCCAAGAACATGAACAAGCCTCTTCAAGAGGCTCAAGCTCTGTGGATTATGGGTAGGGCTAGCTTTAAGACGTTAAACATCGGAAATGCATTACGATACTATACTCGAGCATTGGGTCAGTTCGAAAAGTTTAATATGCGCAAGGAGCAGGTTGAGGTATTGATTGGATTATCCGAGGTATATGATTATTCGCGCGACCACGAAATGGCTGTAATTTATTTAGAACGTGCTTACAGTATTGTTGTACAAACTAGGAACTATTTGCTTCAAACCAGCGTTCTTAATAGTTTAGGCCAAATCTATATTAGAAAAGGCAACTATAAAAATGCTATTATTCAGTACAATAAAATTTTACAAATCATAGGTAATGAACAGCTTACATCTGAACAAAGAAAAGTAAAAGCCGAAAGCTATAGCAAAATTGGATTATCCTATAAAAACCTTGGTGAATTTCAGTTAAGCCTCGAAGCATATAAAAAATCAGCATTAAACTCTTTGGTTAACGCGGATTCTTCTCAATTTGGAAAAACCCAACGCGAGATTGCTTTATCATTCTACCTAGTCCAAAAGATGGATAGCTCATCATTTTATTACAATAAAGCCCTTTCCATAAGCACATCCTTTAAAGACTCAATTGAAATTATTAATGCTTTACAGGGTTTAGGCGATGTTAATTTTGAGGTGCAAAAATACGATCAAGCACGATTTTATTTTAGTCGACAGCTTAATGTCGCAGAAAAGATTAAAAATGTTCAGGGAATTGTAACTAGTCTTGTTAAAATATCAAGATGCTATTACGTTTCGGGCGATTATCCCACTTCAACAAATTACTTAAACCGGGCGCTTGCTATTTCTCGAGGCGAAAATTTATATGCAACAACTGCTGATGTTTACAAGTATTTATCGCTAATTAGCGAATCGGATGGCCGATACCGTGATGCTTTATCTTTCTATAAACTTTGGGCAGAAATTCGAGATTCGATTTATAGCGAGGAGAGTGGTGAGAAGCTCGCTAAACTTCAAATTATATACGATATTAGCCAAAAAGAGAAGGAGAATGAGATTCTAAAGCAAGGCAGCGAGATTCAGAAACTTGAGATTTCAAAAAACAGGTATCGAAGCTTAATTCTAATCGTTGTGGTTATCACTTTTTTCGTACTAATCATCTTTCTCGTGTTTCTATATCAATCAAAGCACAAGGAGGTTCGCGAACAAAGAGAGGCTGAACAAAGAATTGTCGAAATTAACAAAGAGCTCGAAAAGCGGATGATTCAGGAGATCAAAAAACAGGAAAAGCAGCAACAATTGCTTTCCCAAAAATCTAAACTCGAATCGCTTGGAACCCTTGCGGCAGGTATTGCTCATGAAATCAATCAACCGCTTGGTGGAATATCCATGGGGCTCGATAATATTCTTCTTAAAGTAAATGATAAGAACTATACTGAACCATACCTGAAGGAGAAAATCTCTTCTTTATTCGATAATGTTGATAGGATAAAAAGAATCATCGATCATATCAGAATCTTTTCGCGCACTCAGAAACCGAATGCACTCGAAAAAGTTGATGTTAACGACGTAATTACCAGTGCACTGATAATGGTAGAGGCGCAGTATCAGACACATAATGTTAGCATTAAAATTAATTTGGTACGAGAGAAATGCATCATAATCGGCGATAAGTTTAAACTTGAACAGGTGGTATTAAACCTACTATCGAATGCCAAGCATGCAGTTGACGAGAAGGAAAAGCAACAAATTGAAGGTTTTCAGAAAAACATTGAAATCAAATCGTGGATCACTGAGCATACCATAAATTTTAGCGTACGCGATAATGGTGTAGGCATTCATGCCGATATTTTGGAGAAGATTTACGATCCATTTTTTACGACCAAAAACGAAGAAAAAGGAACCGGCTTAGGTCTTTCAATTGCTTACGGTTTTGTTAAGGATATTCTTGGTGAAATTAAAGTTGATAGCAATCTAGGCGAGTTTTCAGTTTTTGAAATATCTATCCCAAAAAGTTAATGTTTATGGAGAATTTAAAGATTCTTGTTCTTGATGATGAAAGAGTTTTTCGCGATGAGATAAAAGAGTTTCTTGAGACCGATGGTTTTGAAGTTCATGTTGCAGCAAAACCCTCTATAGCATTTGAAACGCTTAAACAAACGGAGATAGATATAATCATTCTCGATCTTAAACTTCCTGAAATGGACGGGATTACCGTTCTTCAGAAGGTTAAAGAGTTATACCCCGATGTTGAGGTAATTATGATTACGGGTCATGGCGATATGGATGCCGTTATTCAAGCCATGAGGTTTGGTGCTGTTGAGTTTTTTCCAAAGCCATTCCGATTAATTGATATGAAAGCGGCCATTCAGCGAACCAAACGATATATTCAACTTAGCTCAAGGTATAAAGAGGTAGAGCATTCGTACGCATTAGTTTCAAAGGAGCTACGCGAAAGCGTAGGGTACGAGATAATGGGTAGCAGTAAAGCCATTCGGCAGGTGGTTGACTTAATGTCAAAAGTGGCCAAGGCGGATACAACATCAGTTCTTATAACCGGCGAAAGCGGAACAGGGAAAGAGCTTGTAGCGCGAGGAATTCATTACCTCAGCTCACGAAAAAACGCTTATTTTCATGCGGTAAACTGCTCTGCAGTTCCCGATAGTCTTTTCGAAAGCGAATTCTTTGGGCACAAAAAGGGAGCCTTTACAGGTGCTAATGAAGAAAAGGTTGGATGGTTCGAGATTGCCAACGGCGGAACCCTATTTCTTGATGAAATAGTTGATATGCAGCAATCGATGCAGAGCAAGCTGCTAAGGGTTTTGGAAGATAAAAAAATTCGTCGTATAGGATCAAATAATGATGTTTCGGTTGATGTTCGAATAATTGCAGCAACTAATCAGGATCTTCAAAAGCTATTGGAAGAAAGTAAATTCAGGATGGATCTTTATTATCGGTTGAATTCGTTCGAAATATTTATTCCACCACTTCGCGAGCGCAGGGAGGATATTCCAATTCTTCTCGACTATTTCTTGAAGTTGATGTCGCATAAACTTAATAAAAAAGTTCCATCAGTTGACTCATCCGTGGTGAAAGCACTAACTGCTTACCATTTTCCTGGAAACGTGAGGGAGTTAAGAAATATGGTTGAACGTGCACTGATACTTAGCGATGGAGGAAAACTTTCGCTTAAATTCTTTGCAGGATTACCAATGGTTGAAGATGAAATTGTTTTCGACCACAATGTTGAAGAGCATTTCGATTTGGACGAGGCCGAAAAACGGTTAATAATAAAAGCTCTTCAGAAAACCGAATATAAGAAAGTGGAGGCAGCACAACTCTTAAATATCACCCGCCAATCGCTCGACCGTAGACTTGAGAAATATGGAATAGATTTTTAGATAAATGGAACCACACTAGTCAAATTAGAGCACAATAGAAAATCCACCTCTGTGACCTATTGTGCCTATCGTGGTGATTTTTTTAACATAGTTTCTCCCTATAAATCTCATAATTCTCCTCATCAAAGCAAACGAATATAACCTTTTTAGGGTATTTGTTTTTGCTGATGTAATCTTTTGCAACCCTCACTGCAATATCAGCAGCTGACTTTTTTGGGAAACCGTAAACACCTGTGCTTATATTTGGAAATGCAATAGTTTCAAGGTTGTTGCTTGTGGCTAATTTTAGACTGTTTTGGTAGGCATTTCTAAGTAAATCAATTTCATTTTGATAACCACCTCTCCAAATCGGGCCAACGGTATGTATTACATGCTTTGCTGAAAGTTTATAACCTTTGGTAATTCGAGCCTCGCCTGTTGGACATCCACCAATTTTCCTGCATTCCTCGAGGAGTTCGGCTCCAGCGGCGTTATGGATTGCACCATCTACGCCACCACCACCCAGAAGGCTTTCGTTGGCAGCATTTACTATCGCATCAACATTGAGCTGTGTAATATCCCCTTGAATTACTTCAATAGAACCCATGAGTTTGATATTTAACTTTTACAAGAAAATCATTTCTCGCAAAGAGCGCAAAGAGAAACGCAAAGTTCGCGAACTTTTAGTTAACATAGATTAATTGCTTAGCGCACCTTTGCGTAGGTACTTTGCGGCCTTTGCGTGAACCTTTTTATCGAATCTGTGCACCTAGTTCTTTCCCAAAAACCTCAATCAGGTTATTCATCGTCTTATCAATCTGAACATCGGTGAGCGTTTTGCTTTCATCCATGAGAATAAAACTTACTGCATATGATTTCTTATTCTCACCTAAGTTCTTGCCTTGATAAACATCAAATAGATTGACCTTTTTAAGGAGTTTTCGTTCTGTTGTAAAAGCGAGTTTTTGGATTTGACTGTAAGTGATATTTTTATCAAGTAGAAGCGCTAAATCTCGCTTTACCTCAGGGAATTTAGGTAATTCTTTATAGGTGATTTTAAGATTCATAGAATGCTCAAAAACAAAATTCCATTTAAGTTCTGCAAAGAAAACTTCTGCTTTTAAATCAAATGAATCAAGAATATTTCGGTTAACCAACCCGAAAGTTACCAATGGTTTGTTCTTCAAGGAATAGGATAACCCATATTCGAATATATCCGAAGGAGCATCTTCAATAGTAAGGTTGTCAGTATCGAACCCAAATCGGGTAAGTATTGAATGAACATATCCCTTGATGGTATAGAAACTTGCTGGTTGTGGCTTTTGAATCCACGATTCAGCCGTTTTTTCACCAGTTAACCAAATGCCTAATCTTAAATCTTCGCTATATGATTTCAAAGGCTCTTGTGAGCGATCGGCGTCAGTATTAAACTTATAGCAATTTCCAAACTCGTAAAGTTTAAGGTTTAGGTTTCGATGATTGGTATTTCGTTGTACCGATTCAAGTCCACCAAAAAGAAGAGTTTGGCGCATGCTGCTAAGATCGTTACTTAAAGGGTTCATTATTTGAACAGCATTTGCAACGGGAAATGTGATGAGATCTTTATAGTACGATGATTTGGTCAATGAATTACACATTGTTTCGTTGAAACCATTCGATGTGAGATAATCCGAAATCAGGTTGATGATTTGATGGGTATCTGGTTTCTTCGAATAGCTTAACGTGCTGTTCACCTTTTCAGAGAACTCAACATTGTTATAGCCATAAATTCTAAGAATATCCTCAACAATATCCGCTTCGCGCTGAACATCTACTCGATAGGGTGGAACTGCAAGAAGAAGAGTTTCGCTATTCTCTTTCACTATCTGAATCTCAAGTCCTTCTAATATCTTTTTAATGGTGCTAACAGGAATCTCTTTGCCAATAAAGGTTGTAGTTCTCTTTAGGTTGTACTCAACATTAAAATCTTCAACAGGGTTTGGGTAAACATCAACAATTTCAGATGAAATCTCGCCACCAGCAACCTCTTTGATTAGCACTGCAGCACGTTTAAGCGCCCAAATGGTGATATTAGGATCGGTTCCACGTTCAAAACGGAACGAAGCATCGGTGTTTAGGCCATATCGACGTGCGGTCTTACGCACAGATACTGGGTTGAAGCAAGCGCTTTCAAGGAAAATATTAGTTGTTGCATTTGATACGCCCGATTTCAATCCTCCGAATACGCCAGCAATACACATTCCCTGTTCTGAATTACAAATCATCAAATCTTCCGATGAAAGTTTGCGCTCATTGCTATCGAGGGTTACGAAAGGTGTTCCTTCATTTAGTGTTTTAACGACTACTTTATTTCCTGTAATCGCATCGGCATCAAAAGCGTGGAGTGGCTGACCAATCTCGTGTAACACGAAGTTGGTAACATCAACTACATTATTAATCGGATTTAGACCAATTGACTTTAGTCGTTTTTGCAACCATTCGGGTGATGGACCAATTTTGATATTTGAAAGGGTTACACCTGAATATCGTGGGCAGAGTTCAGGGTTAACCACCTCAACAGGAATAAGCAATTTATTGTTATCTACCTTGAATAACTCAACCGATGGTTTATTTGCTTTTATAGGATTTTCGAGGTTTAGGTAAGCAGCCAAATCGCGAGCAACGCCATAGTGCGAGGCGGCATCAATACGGTTTGGAGTCAAACCAATCTCGAAGATATAATCATCCTCAATCTTAAAATAATCTTTGGCAGGCATTCCAATAACTGCCGAAGTATCAAGGACCATAATCCCAGCGTGCGATGTACCGAGACCAAGCTCATCCTCAGCGCAAATCATACCCTCAGATAGTTCACCTCGAATCTTTGCTTTCTTTATAACAATTTCTTGCTCCCCGAAGTAAAGCTTTGTTCCAACCGTAGCAACAGCAACCTTTTGCCCTTTGGCAACGTTTGGTGCTCCGCAAACGACATGTAATGGCTCGGGTAATCCAACGTTAACGGTTGTTTTGCTTAGCTTGTCGGCATCGGGATGCTTTTCGCAGGTAAGTACTTCACCAATTACAATACCTTCAAGTCCACCTTTTATGGTTTGGTGCTTTTCAAAACTCTCAACTTCAAGTCCAATTGCGGTTAGTATTTGAGCAACCTTTTCAGGTTCAATATCTATCTTAATGTACTCTTTAAGCCAGTTGTAGGAAATTGTCATCGTTATAATCTTTTAATCTGAATATTCTTTTCTTTTTAGAACAAGCAAAAGTAAGAAAAAAAGAAGTATTTAGGAAGATAAATAGGGTTTAAAGAAATTTCTTAGCAATGAGGAATATTTTAATTTTGCATCATTAATTCTTAAAGTTATTTAGATTTGCATAAAGTATAAAAGATATGTTGGCTCGACTAATCAATATTGTATTTGTTACTTTTTACCTTTCAGGGATTTTTATTCTCCCAATGGGTAACTTTAACATATTGGTTGATATTCCTGAGATGTACAAGCATTGTAAGGCCGTTGAGGATAAGGATATGACTCCTATTGATTTTATAACTGATCACCTTATATGTCTAGATAGTCTAATAGATTCTCATAGTAATGGCGATGAACAAAAAGCGCATCAACCTTTGCCAAAGACTTTAGGCTCTGTTCAACAACCTATTTTTTTTAACATAATACTCTCATTTGATAAGCCACTTATCGAAGATACAAAACTCATATTTGGTTATATCGAGCAAAATCATCCCCAGAGTTTTTTTAAATCAATTTTTCACCCACCTGTAGTTTAAGTTATATTCAATTTATCATGCTTTAATTTAAAGCAATTATTTGATATTGTTAAACTTAAACATTTTTATCATGAAAAAAATAATCATTATATTGTTGATGGTAGTATTTACCATTAGCAGTTCATATGCCCAAAAAATCGATGCCGATAAAGTACCAACAGCAGTTATGAATGCTTTTAAAGCAAAATTTCCTACTGCCGAAAAAGTGAAATGGAGCATGGAGAATGCTAAAGAGTATGAAGCGGAATTCAAGATTAAAAAAGTTGAGAATTCTGCGAATTTCTTGCAAGAGGGAACTTGGCTTGAGAGCGAAGTTGTAATCAGTAAATCGCAGCTGCCTCAAGTCGTCATGGATGCTATAAATAAACAGTACCCAAAATGTAAAATTGATGAGGTTGAGCAAGCATCAAACCCTGAAATCAGTTTGTTTTATGGAGTTACTGTTAAGTTTAATGGTAAAGATTATGATATCGACCTTAAGCCAATGGGTGAGATAATAAAAGCAGTTGAGGTTAAGGAGGGTGAGAAAGATTAAAGGCATTAAAAATAAACACAGAGGCACAAAGACACAGAGAAATATTTGATTGAGATAATATATCTGTGTCTCCGTGACTCTGTGTTTAATATTTTATAATTTAAATTTTATTTCACAAGTTTTAAACTTTTAAATTGTCATATTATATTAATATTTAATCATGAAAAATTTATTTATAGCAATACTCATCATTTTAAATTCATTTTCACTTTCGGCTCAAAATCGAGATATCTCATACTATCAAAGCGTAGCAAAAACAAATAGTCCTGAAATAAAAGAGAATGTCAATCTTCAAAAATTCAACCTATTTCAGAACGATATAATTAAGGCTCAGAATCAAAAGCCCCACGTTAATTTCACAGCCGATTACCTGTTTGCTCCGTTTTTTCTGAATAATGGAAAGTTTATGTCCATCGCAGCAAATCCCGATAGCAAATCCTTTGGGTATGATGCTGCAATTACCGATGGTGGTTTATATGCTGCGCAGGTAGGAGTTACAAAATCACTATTCAATAAAAAAACTATTAATGCGCTGCTCGAACAGAATCGGTTTGAGAATCAATCATTACAAATTGGTCAAACGCAGCTTCAGCACGATTTAGCCAAGAATGTTAATGATGCCTATATTGCCGTTTATTCAGCTCAGCAACAAAAAGATTACTTGCAGGGTTCTATCTCAGTTTTACAGGAGCGTTTGGGGATTTTGGAATCGTTGGTAAAAAAGGATTTGATGAAGCAGAGCGATTACCTACAACTTGAGATTGAAATTAACGGTAAACGTTTTGAACTAAAGCAGCAGCATAACGCTCTTTTAGGGGCTATTTCTCAGCTTAATTCATTATGCGGAATTACCGATACTAGCATTTACAGATTCTCTGCACCTGTTTTTATTAAGAGTATACCCGTTGAAACTTTCTTTATGGAAGGGAAATACACCAATGATAGCTTAAGCGTTTTAGCTCAGCAGGCTATCCAAAACACTAAATACAGACCACAATTGGAGGTGTTTGGTAATACTGGGCTCAATTCAACTCAAACTTCTACAATGGTTCATAATATTGGTGTAAGCGCTGGTTTTCATTTTAGTTTCCCAATTTACGATGGACATCAAAAAAGGATTACCGAAAGTCAGAATCGAATCTTGCTTGAGAATACTCGAAACTATCGCAATGCATATGTTTATCGTATTCAGAATGAGCTGGCGTTAATCGATAGGCAAATCAATGCCGAAAAGGAATCGCTTGCGATTCTTGAATCGCAGCTAAGCCGAATGCAAACGCTTATCAATACTTATGAGAGTAAATTGGCACTTGGTCAGATTTCGGTTATGGAGTATGTTGTTGCTTTGCAAGATTATTCGCAAGCCATTCAAAGCAAACTGCAAATAGAGTCGAATACGTGGCTACTAATCAATCAATATAACTATTTAAACTGGTAGATAATGAATAGATTATTTAATAAACTGGCAATTGTTTTGGCGTTTTTGCCATTATTTTTTGCCTGCAATGGATCAAAAGAATCAAAGGAAGATGTTGAAGATATTAAAGCTGTTATTCCTATAAGCTGCGCCAAGGTTAGCGAGGAATCACTTGTATCTTATCAAATGCTAAATGGGGTAACTCAATTCCAGAAAAAGGATAATATTCGTTCCAATACCACTGGTTATATATCAAAACTTGAGTTTATGCAAGGCGAAACAATCCGTAAGCGTGATCTTTTTTGCACAATTACAACCAAGGAGCAGAGTGCGCTTAGCGAATCGCAAATGAAAGATAGCTTGCTTTCAAAGTTTTCGAAACCGATACCTGTTTACAGCAATTCGTTAGGAATAATCTCGGCAATTGCCGTTGTTCAGGGCGATTATGTTGCCGAGGGTGATGTGCTTGCCACGGTTCTTGAGCCAAATTCGCTTGTTGTGGTGGTATACGTTCCATTCGAGTATCATGCCACCATTTCAAAAGGGTTAATGTGTGAGATCAAATTGCCCGATGGCAAAAAGTTGAACCAACCCATTTCGGGAATGATGCCAACTATAGATTCATCGTCGCAGTCGCAGCAGTACTTTATTCGGCTCAAGGATATTGCATTACCTGAAAAGCTAAATGTAACCGTTCATTTTCCCATATCTCAGGTCAATAAAACGCTGTGTGTACCAATTAGCGCGGTTCAAACCGATGAGCAGCAAAAAGAGTTTTGGGTGATGAAGGTTATTAATGATACCCTAGCTGTAAAAGTACCCATTACATTGGGTTTGAGAAGCGATAGTATTGCCCAAATAATTTCGCCTGATATTAAACTCAACGATTTGGTGGTAACCAAAGGGAGTTATGAACTTGCCGATTCATCAACCATTAAAATCAGCGGAAAGTGAGCGAAATTAAGCATATCAAGTATAAATACCCTTTGCTTGCACTAGGCGTTCTCCTGCTTGCTGGGGGGTATTTCAGCTATACTCATCTTAAAACTGGTCTTTTTCCCGATATCACTTTTCCAAAAATTAAGGTAATTGCCGATGCAGGTCAGCAACCTGTTGATAAGATGATGGCGTTGGTTACAGTTCCTTTGGAAAACATCATTAGAAGAGCTGAAGGTATAGACTATATCCGAAGCACTACATCGCGTGGTAGCTGCGAGATATCCGTTTTTCTGAAGTGGAAATCTGACATTGATAAATCGAAGCAGCAGATTGAATCGCTGATGAACGAGATTAAGGATGAGCTACCAGCTGGTACGAGTCTATCGGTGGAAAAGATGAACCCTTCAATTCTACCAGTAATGGGCTATTCGTTGGAAGGGAATCGAACGCCTGTGGAGCTAAGGAAAATTGCTCAGTACCAAATAAAACCCTTTTTGGCCGCTGTTCCTGGGGTTTCTGATATTGTTGTTGTTGGGGGTAAAACCAAGGAGTATCAGGTTATTCTGAATACATACCGTATGACCACCTTAGGTATTACCCCCCAAATGATTCAGAATGCGGTGCAGCAGGCAAATCTTCTTGAATCAAATGGGTATATCAGCGATTTTAATAGGATGTACCTTACCCTTACCGATAACTCTATTTATGAGCTGAAGGATTTAAAGGAGTTGGTATTAATCAATACATCAAATCGATTGGTGAGACTTAAGGATGTGGCTGATGTCGAGATAAATGTGGTTAAGGAGTACATAAAGATCAATGCAAATGGGAAAGATGTTCCGCTCATAGCGGTTATCAAACAGCCAGATGCTAATTTAATTGATATAAATACTGGGATTGAGGAGAAAGTTAGCCAGCTAAAGAATATCCTACCAAAGGATGTTAAGCTGGTTCCTTTCTATAAGCAAGCCGATTTTGTCAACGATAGTATTCGAAGCATCAAGGATGTGCTTTGGATTGGTATTGTCTTATCGCTTGTGGTTGTTATTGTTTTTCTAAGATCATTTTCGGCAAGTACCGTGGTGCTTATTACAATCCCTATTGCTCTAAGTCTTACCCTTATTGTGATGTATGCTTTTGGCTATACATTCAATATTATGACTTTAGGTGCAATTGCAGCATCCATTGGTTTGATGATTGATGATGCTGTAATTGTGGTTGAGCAGGTACATAAGATCAAGGAAGATCATCCAAACGAAAGACTACATATTGTTGTTAGCAAAGCCATTCGATACCTACTCCCAGCAATGATAGGCTCATCGCTGAGTACAACCGTTATTTTTATTCCCTTTATTTTGATGACAGGAGTTGCAGGAGCATACTTTAAAGTACTAGCATTTACAATGATTATTGCTTTAGGATGCTCGTTTTTTGTGAGCTGGTTAGTGCTTCCAATACTATATCTAGTTCTACCCAATAAAAAGATTAAGCGCATACATTCCCCAAAAACGGGTTGGATTCAGTATATCATTAAGCGACCAGTAATCGGTTTTGGATTTGTTGCCATTTGTATCGCAATTCTTCTAATTGTCCCTTCAAAGTTACCTTCAGGTTTTCTTCCTGAGATGGATGAGGGGAGTATTGTACTTGATTTTCTAAGTCCTGCAGGAACCACCCTTGAGGAGAGCGATAGGATGCTCCAACAGGTCGATACCATTGTTCAGAACCAACCTGAGGTTGAGAGCTATTCGCGTAGACTTGGTACTCAGCTTGGGTTCTTCATTACTGAGCCGAATAATGGCGATTACCTAATTCAGCTAAAGAAGGATAGAAAGTTAACCACCGAGGAAGTTTCAGAGGAGTTGCGCCAGAAAGTTGAGAGTACATTACCTCAGCTTACAGTTGAATTTGGACAGGTGATTGGTGATATGCTTGGCGATTTGATGAGTTCTGTCGAACCTATCGAAATCAAGGTGTTTGGCGATGATAGGGTAACCATCGAAGAGCTTTCCAAGCAGATTGCTGCAGTTGTTGAAAAAGTTGAAGGAACCGCTGATGTCTACGATGGTATTACCGTTGCAGGCCCTGATGTAATCATTAACCCAAATGTTCCTTTGCTTGCGCAAAATGGGCTATCACCTGCCGATTTTCAGTTTCAGCTAAAAACCCAGATTGAGGGTTCGGTTATCAGCAAAATGCTCGATAAGGAGCAACAGGTTGATATTCGCATGATTTATCCAAATGCGCTGAATACCACAGTTAGTAGTCTTGAGAAGGCTAATATTATATTGCCCGATGGTAAGTTGAAATCGCTTAAATCAGTAGCTAATTTTAAGATTGAAAAAGGTGTGGTTGAGATTAATCGCGAGAATCAGAAAATGATGGGGGTAATTACAGCACGCTTGAGTAATCGTGATTTGGGAAGCACGCTAAATGATATTCAAACTCAAATAAAAAAGGGTGTAAGCCTTCCTGCTGGCTACCACATTGAGTATGCAGGCTCATACGCTCAGCAACAGCAGGCGTTTAAAGAGTTGATGCTAATTTTAATAGCCGCGCTATTACTTGTTTTTATTGTAATTCTGTTTCTTTTCCGAAACATTAAAATTGCTATAAGCATTATTATTCTTGCAGTTTTAGGTGTTGCTGGTTGCGTTCTTGGTTTATTAGTCACTGGTACTCCATTAAATGTGGGCAGTTATACCGGAATAATTATGATTGTTGGTATCATTGGCGAAAACGCCATTTTCACCTATTTGCAGTACATTGAGGCTCGCAGGGATAAAGAGCATCAGGATAGCATTGTTTACTCTATCGCTAGCCGATTACGACCTAAGCTGATGACTGCTTTTGGAACTATCATTGCAATTCTACCCCTCGCACTGGGTATTGGTACTGGAGCGCAGCTCCATCAACCTTTAGCAATTGTTGTTATAAGTGGGTTGATATTCGCTCTACCATTACTGCTGGTTGTATTCCCAACCATGTTGAAATACATTAATGTTAATCACGAATAAATATTCATGAATAATTAAAATCTAATTAAATGAAAAAACTATTGTTAGTCGCTATCTTTCTTATTTGTGGCTTAATTACTATTAATGCCCAGAATGAGAAATCGATGTACTCAATCGTGAAAACTCACCATCTGACTGGTACTGGTGGCTGGGATTATTTATCAATCGATGAAACTACAGGCAGATTATTTATTTCACACGGAACAGTTGTAAACGTTTTGGATACCAAAACTGGCGAACTAGTTGGAACTATTCCTAACACTCCAGGTGTACATGGGATTGCATTTGCACCTGAGCTAAATAAAGGATTTATCAGCGTTGGAAGGGATACTTCCGTTACTGTTTTTGATTTAAAGACTCTTGCTTTTATTGCAAGAATAAAGGTTACAGGGAATAATCCGGATGCCATCATGTTCGATCCTTTTTCTCAAAGAGTATTCACTTTTAATGGACGAAGTGCTAATGCTACTGCGATAGATGCAAAAACGAACCAAGTTGTTGGTACAATTGCCTTTGAAGGAAAACCTGAGTTCCCAGTATCTGATTTAAATGGTAAAATCTATGTTAACATTGAGGATAAGAGTTTGATATCAGTTATCAATGCAACTACATTAAAGGTTGAGCAGAGCTGGTCAATCGCACCAGGCGAAGAGCCATCAGGACTTGCTTTTGATAATGTAACTAATCGATTATTCAGCGTTTGCAGTAATAAAATGATAATGATTGTCGATTCTCAAAGCGGTAAGGTTGTTACATCTCTTCCTATTGGTGACGGGTGCGATGGGGTTAAGTTTGACCCAGAGCTAAAACGCATTTATACTTCCAATGGCGAAGGAACAATGACCATTATTCAAGAGGTTGATGCAAATACATTTAAAGTTCTTGAAACTTTCCCAACTCAAAGTGGAGCAAGGACTTTAGCTGTTGATATTAAATCACATCATATTTTTTTACCAACCGCAGAGTATTTACCTGCTCCTGAACCAACCAAGGAAAATCCACGCCCAAGAAGACCCATTAAACCTGATACCTTCGTTGTTTTGGAGATTGCTTTAACAAAGTAGAAAAATAAATTTTATTGCTAATTAAAGTCTCGAAAAAGAAACTATTTTTCGAGGCTTTTTTTGTTAGGTTATTAATTATTTAAATTATGGAATTGATAATCAAAAGTTTTTTTATAATATTTGCATATAAAAGGAAAAAAAATGTAATATTTTCTATCCCTTATAGTCTAACATAAGTATAATAAAAAGTTTATAGTTGTCTTTTATACCATATTTAATCAATAATTATTCAATAATAAACTATTAAAAAATGAAAAAAACAGTACTGATAACATGCATTTTGTTTTTATTCCTGTCATTTAATCTTTTTTCACAAAAAGAAAATCAAGGCTTAAAACAAATTACCCCAGAACTTTTAAAAAAGTATATCGACTACCTGGCTTCCGATTCAATGAAAGGGCGGAATACTCCTAGCCGTGAGCTCGATTTAGCTGCCGATTATATCGCCAAAGAGTTTGAATCAATGGGTGTTCAAAAGGTTAATGGGTCTTACTTTCAGAATATCCCTTTTTGCTCAAAGAACTTAGATGTCGCAAAAAGTTCTTTGAAAATTTCATTAGGTCAAGAGAGTAAGAGTTTTAATCTTAAAACCGATTTCACTCCCTTTGAGATGACTGCTGATGCAACAGTGAAATCATCGATAGCTTTTGCAGGGTATGGTATTACTGCACCTGAATATAACTACGATGATTATAAGGATATCGATGTAAAGGGAAAGATTGTCCTTATAATGAAGCATGAACCTGCTGAAAGTGATTCAAAATCACCATTTGATGGAGAAAAGGATACAAAGTATTCTTTATTACAAAGTAAACTTGAAAATGCAAAAAGGCATGGAGCAATTGGATTACTTGTCGTTACTGATCCTTTAAATCATATTATGCTTACGCCACAAGGTTATCCATGGCCAAGTCTTTCTAAGTTTATGCCTCAGGATAATTTACCTGTTGAGATATGTATCAAAGAAGATCAAATTCCATTTGCTCAGGTTGGTGATGCCGTTATTAAATATCTATTTAGTAGCGTTGATTCGTTAAAAAATATTCAAAAGAAAATCGATTCTTCAAATTCGCCTGTCTCCTTTCAGCTGAATAGCTCAGAATGTGAGCTAACGACCAAGCTTAAGATCAAAGATTTTGTTGCTAAAAACGTTGTTGGTTACATCGAGGGAAGGGATAAAAACCTTAAAAACGAATTAGTAATTATTGGTGGTCACTACGACCATGTTGGTTATATGGAAAAACATAAACCTGGCGAGGATTATATCTTCAATGGTGCCGACGATAATGCATCTGGAACGGCTGGCGTTATGGCAGCTGCAAAAGCATTTACTTCCATTAATGTTAAACCTAAGCGCAGCATTCTTTTTATCCTTTTTGCTGGTGAGGAGAAAGGCCTTTACGGATCGGACTATTATGTTGAGCATCCATTGTATCCTCTCGATAAATCTGTTGCCATGTTGAATATGGATATGATTGGCCGAAATGGTAATGATACTTTACAAATTGATGGATTTCAGTTCAACCCCGATTTGGCTAAAATCATGCTTAAGGAAGCCAAAAATTTAGGGTTAAAACAATTTGAAAGTAAAGAGTATCTTTTTGAGCGAAGCGATCATTATAACTTTTTTAAACATGGTATAACAGCGGTTGATATTTCATCGGGTTTACATAAAGATTATCATACTGTTCGCGATAACCCCGAAACTATTATCCCATTTAAAGTTGCTTTAATATCGAAGTTGACCTTTAAAACTGCATGGATAATGGCAAATGAAAAGAAACGTTATAAGATTTTGCCCCTTAAGAGAAATAAAAAATAATCGTTTTGTAAATAATTAATTATCAATTTTAACCTAAAATAATCAAATCATGAGAAATTTATTTTTGAAACAATCTTTAACTATTGCACTTGTTGCACTTTGTGGATTTGCCTATTCACAAGAATCGGTACTTCTGAAATACAATTTTGTGCAAGGGAAGACTTATACTCAAAGCACAACAATTACAAGCAATATTACTCAATCTATGGGTGGTCAGGAGATGAAAATGCAATCTGATATTAAAACATCAAATGATTATGCTATTGAGGGTGTTGATAAAGATGGAAATGCTACCGTTTTAGTATCATTATTAAATCTATCTGTTCGCTCAGCAGCAATGGGTAGAGATACTACAATGAATTTTAACGATTTAAAGGATAAAAATAGAACTGTATATTCTCCTGAAGGAAAAACTATTTCATCCACAAAAGTTGACTCATCCAAAATAGCAAGAATGATCGGATCAATCGATCAATTCATAAAACTTCAAACTCTTCCTGCAAAGTCAATTAAGGTTGGTGAAAAATGGCAGGAAAAAATTGTTGAAAACAAAAAGCCATCAGGTAGCAATCCTTTTGCTGTAGATAATACTACCGATATGGAATTCACATTAGTGGGTAAAGAGAGCAAAGACGGTATCGATTACTTCAAAATCTCTTTTACTGGTACAATGACAATTACCGGAAAAGGTAATCAGATGGGTATGGAACTGTTTATGGAAGGTACTGGAAAAACAGAAGGTTTTGGATATTTCAACCCTATAACCTCTATGATAGTTTATACTGAGAGTAGCACAGAGATGGATATGACCATTGCAGTAACAGGTCAACAGAACATGACCATGCCTATGAGTCAAAGTATGAAGTCTATTACAAAAATAGAAGAGAAGAAATAGTTTTTCTTTTAATATTGAACTGGTTGCTTTCTGTAGTGTTGGCAGCCAGTTCTTTTAATTTTATTCGCTATGAAAAAAATACTCTTTCTATTTTTATTATATCCAATAGCTGGATTTACCCAATTAAATTCAACCGATGAATTTTTAGCTCGAAGAGAAAAAGTTCTATCAATGCTCGATACTTCGCAGGCTATCGTCCTAAAGGCGATTAGCTTTCCCCCTTTAGCAAACGAATACATTCAGGAGCACAACTTTTACTACCTTACAGGTATTAACTCATCAGCCAGTATCCTGTTAATGTCACCTAAAGGAATTATGGTTGGGAGTAAGAAAAAGAATACTATAATTTTTTATACAAATACTGAAGATATTAAAAACATACAACTAGGCTTAAACGATACACTTGTCAAAAGTGCTGAATTTAGGACTGTTTTCAGCAAACTTTTACCATCAATCAGTAAACTCTACTACTCAGCACCCGACCTGATTCTTGTTAACGATTGGCTTAGCGATAAAGTTTATTTTATGGAGAGAGAGATGAAAACAAGGATGAAAACAGCGTACCCAAACCTAAAAATTGAACCTGCTGAGTTTTTTGTTGGTAAGCTGCGAGCGATCAAATCTGAAACAGAGATTGGCTATATAAGAAAAGCAACAAATATCACAGCCGATGGAATTGTTGCAGCAATGAAGATAGCTAAACCTGGTGTTTGGGAATACGAATTACAGGCGGCCATTGAGTATGAATACACCCGACAGGGTGCAATGCTACGTGGCTTTACTAGTATTGTTGGTTCTGGATTGAATAATTTGATTCTGCACTACTGCAATAATACTAGACAAACCCAAAATGGTGATCTTGTAGTTATCGATGTTGGGGCAAAATACCATGAGTACAGTAGTGATATTACCAGAACAATTCCTGTTTCAGGGAAGTTTACCGATGCTCAAAAGGAGATTTACTCCATGGTTCTGAAGGCTCAAAAGGAAGCAATTGCAATGGTAAAACCAGGTCTTTCTATTGATGATTTAGAAAATTTTGCTGTAAATGCATTTAGAAAATTAGGTTATGAAAAATACTTTATACATGGACTATCTCATCCAGTAGGTCTTGATGTGCATGATGTTATGGTAGACCGTATATTAAAACCTGGTATGGTAATAACAATTGAACCTGGTCTTTATTTCGAACCAAACAACAAGAGCATTCCCGAGAAGTATTGGGGATTTGGAGTTAGAATAGAGGATACTATTCTGGTTACAGAGAATGGTTGTGAGGTATTATCAAAAAGTGCGCCCAAAGAGATTGAAGAAATTGAGAAATTAATGAAGAAAAAAAGATAGTTTTAGTAACTGTTTATTTTTTTATTGCATATCCGTAAAGAGATATAATCGAGGTTTGCGATATGACTCTTTCAGGTCTAACGACTCCGAAAGGTCGTTCCCTCTTGAAATTTCCTGACAGAGTTCGAAGAACCTGTCAGAGTAATTTTGGTGAATTCATGAGTATATGCGTGATTGCGGATAATCATA
>JANYLA010000122.1 GCA_025361485.1 Bacteroidales bacterium | reverse complement strand
GGGAGAATTGGATGGATAAGTTAAGTACTGTTCCGTGGTGTGAATAAATGCATCGACTATGCCATTGGCTAGCTGGTTCTTGGGTAATGAATAGGTTGATGTAGGATCGAGGATTGAAAATTTAGGAAATAGCAAAGGGCTTCCAAAAACCAACTTCTCCTTTGTGGATTCTCTTGTAATAACACCGCCAGAGTTCATTTCTGAGCCTGTTGCAGGCAATGTCAATATCGTACCTAAAGGAAGCGCATCATTAACTTTAGCACCCTTCTTTAGTATATCCCAAGGATCGCCTTTAAAGCGTGAAACTGCAGCAATAAATTTCGTTCCATCGAGCACAGAGCCACCGCCAACAGCAAGAAGAAAAGTAACTTTCTCCGCTTTGACTAGTTCAACTGCTCGCATCAATGTTTCAAACCGAGGATTTGGCTCAATCCCACCAAACTCAATAACGCGATATGCTTTAAGAGCGGAAACGACTTTTTCGTATATCCCATTCTTTTTAATACTACCTCCACCGTAGGTAATTAGTACGTTTGAACCTGCAGGTATTTCGTGAGCTAATTGGTCAATTTTACCCTCACCAAAGAGAATTTTAACGGGGTTATAAAAGTCGAAGTTATTCATGTTAGAATAGATTAAATAAACGATTTTAAGTATGCAAAAAATAAAAAAAGCAAATTACATGGTCGAATTTGCTTAAGAATATAAAATTAACAAACAGTGATTTGCTAAAAGATAATTTGAAGAATCTTTTGGATATCAATAATAATAGCCTCTTCTTCATCTTTATTTTGAGGTTTTACGCCCAAGTATAGAAAATTATCGTCGCTTTTTACAAGATGTACTAATTCCAATTCAGGTATAGCAACAATAAGGTTTTCGAAAAGATCATCATCCGATAAAAATTCAAATCCACCTAATGCATTGTAACGAAGAACAAGAACTAAATCACTTATTTCGGATTGAAGCACATTTTTTGCTAATTTTTCAGCAAGGTACTCTTTAACCCGATTCTTGGATATTTGAATGCTCTTCATAATTAAACTATTAATAATACTTACTTAATATTAGTGAAGCAAATTTAAATGATAAAACGAAATAAGAGCATTTAAGGTTATTGTTTTTATGAAATTTTAAAAAAAATATTTGAAACTATATTAAAATTGATGAATCTTAAGTTACAATTTACATCAAGAAAAATATTGTAATAGAGCTATATTTGTAATTCAACATTAAAGAAAACACTGAATATGAAAACGAAAGAAAAATTAGCACTGCTTAGAAAATTATTGAAAAAGAATAGAGTTGATTTATATATCGTCCCTACCAGTGATCCACATATCAGTGAGTATTTACCCGATTATTGGAAGTCGCAAAGTTGGATTTCGGGTTTTACAGGTTCCGCTGGAACCTTTGCCATTACCCAAAATAAAGCTGCATTATGGACAGACTCAAGATACTTTATTCAAGCTGAGAAAGAATTAGCCGATTCAGGGATTGAACTATGCAAACAAGGATTACCCGAAACCCCATCCTTAGAAAATTGGATTGCAATGCAGCTTGGAAAAGGGGATGTTGTTGGAATTGATGGAAGAGTTTTTCAGGTAACCTTGGCAAAAAACATCATTGAGCAGCAGCATAAATGTGGAATCAAGTGCAAATCTGATATCGATCTTATTACGCCCATTTGGGATAAGCGACCCAAACTACCTTCCAACAAGGCATTTATTCATGATTTAAAATATGCAGGAATAAGTGTCAAAGAGAAGGTTAGCGAAGTTAGAAAGACAATGAAGTCAAAAGGTATTACATCATACCTAATATGTGCTTTGGATGAGGTTAATTGGCTATTTAATATCAGAGGAAACGATATCAGCTATAATCCGGTTGTTCTCAGCTATGGTTTTATTGATAATAATCAAGCTATACTATTCATCGACACTAATAAAATAGACGAAAGCATTGCCAATCAACTTAATGAACAAGGCGTTACCATAAAACCATACGAAAAAATTGAGAAATTTATTCGCAATCTTGATAAAAAGGAAATCATTTTAATAGACCCTGCACGAACCAATTATCAGCTATACAAATCAATACCAAATAGAGTACGCATTATTGAGGCAACAGGAATTGTAACTGAGCTAAAAGCCCACAAGAACAGCGTTGAACTCGAAGGGTTCAGAAATGCTATGGTTGAGGATGGTGCAGCATTGGTCGAATTCTTCTACTGGTTGGATGATAATCTTGGAAAAACGAAAATAACGGAAACCCTGATAGCTGAAAAACTGACGAAATATAGAAGTAAGAGGAATGAGTTTGTCAGCGAATCATTCTCACCAATTGTTGGATATGCCGATCATGGGGCAATCGTTCACTACAGCGCCACAAAGGAAACCGAATACGAGATAAAACCCAAAGGGGTTTTGCTCATTGACTCAGGTGGACAGTATCGGAATGGAACTACAGATATCACTAGAACAATTCACTTGGGCAAACCGACAGAAGAAGAAAAAGTTGATTTCACTTTAGTTTTGAAGGGTATGATTCAGCTGGCAATGATTAAGTTCCCCGTTGGAACAAGGGGCTCGCAGCTCGATACCCTTGCCCGCATGGCGATGTGGAGCAAAAACATCAACTATGGACATGGAACAGGACATGGCGTTGGTAGTTTCCTTAACGTTCATGAGGGACCCATGCAAATTAGACCCGATAACCATCTTCCAATCGAGGTTGGTCATGTTTTATCAAACGAACCTGGCTTATATCGCCAAGGAAAGCATGGAATTAGAATTGAAAACCTGATTGCCTGTGTGCCTGATACTGAAAACGAATTTGGAAAATTCTTGAAATTTGAAACTATTACCCTCTGCCCTATTGATACCAAACCGATTAAAATTGAAATGCTGTTGACAGAAGAAAAAGATTGGTTGAATAGCTATCACAAAATGGTTTTCGATAAACTTTCTCCTATGTTGAAAAAAGAGGAAAAAGAGTGGTTGAAAGAAAAGACTAAAAAGATATAAAGCTAAACACTAGTGACCGACTAAATAATGAAAAATTTGATAGAATACATATATTTATTACGTCCCTACGGGACTTATACCAACAGGGGGTCACTTTTTATACTACCGATATATCGTCCCTCTGGGACTGTCCCGTTAGGGACAAAAT
>JANYLA010000107.1 GCA_025361485.1 Bacteroidales bacterium | reverse complement strand
CCAAAGCCTGGGATGCTGCTTGATGCTGCCAAGGAATTTAATATTGATTTGAAGAGATCTTGGATGGTAGGTGATTCCGACAGGGATATCAAAGCTGGAAAAGCCGCTGGTTGCAGAACAATAGCAGTTCGTACTGGTCGTAGCACGCATACCTCGAAGCTAAGTCCCGATTACTGGTTCGAAAATTTAACCGAGGCAGTTTCATTTATTATTGATAATCCCTACAACGAGATTATTGACAGAATGAATGACAAAGTAATTAAAAGTAATTCGAATCCCTTTGTAATAGCAATCGGAGGAAGAGCACGATCGGGTAAAAGCGCTTTGAGCAAATATGTTGCTCAATGGTTTGAGGGTAAAGGGAAGAAGGTTTTGCACGTTGAATTGGATAAGTGGCTTCTTGCAGAGTCTGATAGGATGAATGCTAAAAATGTTTTCGATCGGTATCAACTATCGTTATTAACCAAGGATTTATTTTCTTTATTGAACGGGCAAACGGTTACTGCGCCTGGATATTCTATCGATTTAGGTGCAAAGAAGGAGCCAACTATATATAATCCTAGCGGATACGATATAATAATCCTTGACGGAGTAGTTGCTCTATCAATGCCCGAGATAAGGGAACTAGCACAGTTTAAAGTATTTGTTAATGTTAATTCGGGATTGCATAAGCAACGATTTTTTGACTACTATAAGTGGAGGGGCAAAACCGAAAACGAGATATTTTGCTTATTCTATGCTAGATTATTAGATGAAAATAGATTGATTGATAGACATATTGATTTTGCGGATATAATTATTTAATTAGGAATTAAAAATGATTATTACTCGAACACCTTTTAGGATCAGTTTTGTTGGCGGAGGTTCCGATCTGCGCGAGTTCTACTCCCAGCATCAGGGGGCTGTGCTTAGCACATCTATCGATAAGTACATGTACATCTCATCCCATAAATACTTTGAGGAGGATAAGATACGAGCAAAATATTCGATCACTGAAACCGTTGATAATATTGACGATCTTAAGCATGATATTATCCGTGAGGCATTAAAAATGGTTAACATTAGGGGTGGAGTTGAGGTTAGCTCAATTGCCGATATTCCTGCTGGAACTGGAATGGGCTCCTCTTCAGCGTTTACAGTTGGTTTGCTCCATAATCTAAATGCAATAAAAAGGGAATATGCTTCAAAGGAAATGCTTGCCGATGCAGCTTGTCGAATGGAAATTGATGTGCTCAAAGAGCCAATCGGTAAGCAAGATCAGTATGCTGCGGCCTATGGTGGATTAAATATCTTTCGATTTAATGCCAACGAAACGGTAACGATTGAACCTTTGCATTTAAAACAGGAGGTATATAAAGAGTTACAAGATAATCTTGTTCTTTTCTACATTGGGAATGCCCGAAAAGCCTCAGATATTCTTGTTGAGCAGAAAGCGAATATTGCTAGTGCCGATAAGATTTCTGTTTTAAAGGACATGGTTGCATTGGTGGATGTGCTTAAAGATGTTTTGTATAAGGGAACATTGGATGAGTTTGGATTGTTACTGCATCAGAACTGGATGTTAAAACAGTGTTTGGCTTCAAAAATTAGTAATGATTATGTTGAAGACTTGTACCAATTGGGCATTAAAAATGGTGCATCAGGAGGTAAACTGCTGGGTGCAGGTGGAGGAGGTTTTATCCTTTTCTACTGCCCAAAAGAAAGGCAGGCTAATTTTATTAAGGCAATGCCTGTAAGGCATTTCAATTTTAAGTTTGATCAGGAAGGAACAAAACTAATTTACTTTGGCGATGAGTGGGCATAAACATTTTACTGAATATTTCAATCAGGTTAGCGATGTGCTAACCAAAATTAATCCATCTGAACTTGATGCTGTTGCAAATGCTATTACTGAATGCTATATCCGCAACGGGATGATATATATCTTTGGCAATGGTGGTAGCTCTGCTACAGCATCGCATGTTGCTGGTGATTATCTTAAAGCCATTACTTTTGGACTGGATAAGCGATTGAAGATTATCTGCCTGAGCGATAATACTCCTGGTTTAATGGCTATAGCTAACGATATCTCATATGATGATATTTTTGTTGAGCAGCTAAAGAGTTTTATTAAATCAGGCGATTTAGTTATCGGCATATCAGGAAGTGGAAACTCTGAGAATGTGCTAAAAGCTTTAATGTTGGCAAAAGAGAGAAAGGTTGAAACGGTTGCTCTTGTTGGTTTCTCAGGCGGTAAAGCAAAATCGATGGTTGATATCTGTGTTCATATTCCTGTAAATGATATGGAGATGACAGAAGACCTTCATCTTCTGTGCTTCCATGCTATTAAGCAGCATCTTATCAATACCATAAATCCAACTCAATCGGGGATGGGCGATAAGTATGAAAGTAGAATGAAAGAGTGTTAGATTAGTTGACTGTTGACAGTTATTAGTTGATAGTGAAAAAATCAACTTACGGCCTAAAGTCTATAAGCCTAAGTTACACTAATGGTTTTTTCCTTCGAAGGATTAGCAATTGGATAAAGTTTGCCATAAATCCACTGCCATAACCACCGAATTGTGTTAATACAGCAACTATAGACAGTGCCCCAACCTTGGGGCTTTTGTTTTTTATGGTGGAACCAACAAAAATAAGTAGTAGGTAGAATACAAGTAGTATCAATCCCGCTACAAATAGTGTTTTACTAATAAAAGGTGTCAACATCAGTAAGACAAATGCAATTAGGAATGCTGCAGGAAAGAAATGGGTTAACTTCAACTCATTTGGGTATAGCTTATAAATATTAATGCGAGCAGCGCCAAAGCGGTAAACCTGTTTGAAGAATGCTTTAAATGAAGTTCTTCTTTTATGATAAACGAAAGCGTCGGGAATTAAGCCTACTTTAAAACCCATGCTGATAATACGGATGCTAAACTCAATATCTTCGGCACATTTGAGGCTTGAGTAACCATTGGTTTTCTCAAAAACCTCTCTCGAAATACCCATGTTAAAACCTCGTGGATGAAACTGTCCTACATGCTTTTTCTTTCCTCGAATGCCTCCAGTAGTTAGAATAGAGGTCATCGAGTAGCTGGTGGCTTTTTGAAGTGGTGTAAACGATTCATCAGCAGCATCTGGTCCTCCAAAGGCATCGAAATGATTATCGTTTAAGCCTTTTAGAACATTATCGAGATAGTCTTTTGGAAGAACGCAATCCGAATCTAGAAATATAAAGTATTGCCCTTTAGCATGCTCACATCCTAAATTGCGAGAATCGCTAATTCCTAAGTATGGTCGATGTAAATGTTGAACAGTTAAACCTGATCTGTACCTGTCAATAATTTTAACCAACGATTCATCGGGTGTTCCATCGGCAAGGATTATCTCAAATTCACGGTATGATTGATGCATTAGACTTGCCATCAGCTCATCAACCTCATCGGGTCGGTTGAATGTTGGGACTATTATGGAGAAGTATAGAGAACTCATTTTCGTTGATGGTTGATCGTTATCAGTATTTAACATTTTCTGATGTCTTCTGTCTGAAATCTAGTATCTGAAATCTAATTCTCAATTAGCTCCATTAACCTTGGTAAATCGCTAGGTGTAAGAATTCCAATAAGTGGACTATTGGCCAGTCCATTCTTGGTAATCAGAACGGCTTGCAGGTAAGTTCCCTTTTTAATGGCATTCTTAAATTGTCCTACAATTGAGACAATATCGATATTTTCACTAACAATTGTATAATCACTTGGGTCGGCGAATTGGATAATCGCATCAAGGTATTTGCTTTGGAAGTCAGTTGGTTTAGTAATTATCCAACGCGCAAGCGTTTTGGCGGTAACCAAGCAGACAATTTTATTTCCATCTACAACAGGGCAACGCATAAATCCTTTGCTTGCAAATACTTCCATTAACTCCATGATAGGAGTCTTGGGAGTCGCAATGTAAGCCACTCCTTTGATTATGCTTGAAACCCTTGGTGGATTATACAATAAGTTACGAATACGCCTTAGTTCACTAATAACATCGTTGTGGGGTTCTGCTATGATAAAATTCTCGCGTCGGGTATGGATTATAGCATTCCTAAGCTGAGCATATTCCCTTAAATCATTCCCAAATCTTTGCGCAATAGGGTTTAGGTTGCGTGCTCTGCGGATTAGTTCAGAGAAATTCGAGTGGTACGTATCTCCACAAATCTCTTTGAGTTTTTGCTCAATCTCTGTGAATAGGTCTATAAAAACCTCTGAATTAGGACGGTTATCGGTTGGCATATTTTGGTTTTATTACTTCCTAAAGGTAATGATAATTTTTAGGAGTATGTAAGTTACCCGTTGCTGTGCATGAGGAGAGAGAAGAACAATTTTATGCTTTTATCGAAGATAATTCCTGTTTACGATTTTTTAATCCTAATGATAAGATAAGGAGAATTATAAGAGTGAATGATAGATAAAGGAATACCTGCTTAAAACCATTAACCCCACTTTGCGATGCAATGGCAACGCCTATCAGCGCACCACCTAACATTTGACCAATGCTAATAAAAATGGTTATTATTCCTTGTGTTGATGCTCTATCCTCCGATGAAACCTCGTTAAGCATAATATATCTTAATGAACTGCCTGCAAGCACCGATAAACCTAAACCTATTAGAGCGCCTGAAAGATAAAAGAAGAAAAGATGATTGCTCACTGCATGTAGCAAGTAGAATCCACTTGCAGCAAAGATTAACCCTGTGATTATGACAATTTTTGAGCCAATTGAGTCAAGCATTCTGCCGAACAGAGGTGACCCAAATGCTACCGCAACAACAACAGGCAAAAGCATAAAGCTTGCTTTGGCAGTGCTCACATTAAAGATATTTACTGCGAAATCGGGGATGAATACAAATGATGCTTGCAGTAATCCTGTGCCTAGTGCTATTAGACTAACTATTCTAACTTGGCGATTGAATATACTCATGTTTACAACAGGTTTCGGCTCTTTTTTCTCAACAAAAACAAAAAGCGTAAGTAGAATAGCCGAAGAAAGTAAATAGGGATAAACATTTGTTGAGATTATGCTTTGATAAAAGGTATGAGTATCGGTTTGGTTTATTCCAAAGGCAAAAAGACCAAGGCCAATTCCCATGAGCGTAATCCCTTTCCAATCGAACTTTGATGTGTTCTCGACTTTTCGGTTTGGCAGTATTCTAAAACTACCTATAATTATAACAGCCGCTATTGGCAGATTAATAAAGAAGAGGTAATTCCATTTTAGGAATAGGAGCATTGTTCCAGCCATTATTGGCCCAATGATAAATGCTATGCCGAACACAGCACCAATCAAGCCTAAAACTCTACCACGTCTTTCGGGAGGAAAAATATCTCCTACAACTGCCGATGCCACAGGGAAAATACCACTTGCACCAAAACCTTGAACAGCTCGACCAAAGATTAGTAAAGAAAAATTATCTGAAATTGAAACAATTAGTGAGCCAATGGCAAAAATGGTTACTGATATAATATAGATATTCCTACGTCCAAAAATGTCTGAAAGCCTTGCGAATAGTGATATTCCAACAAGGTTAAATAGGACGTAAATTGAAAATATCCACCCTAGTAATCTTTTATCAACGTTTATGGTTTGTTCAATTGATGGAATTGCAGGTCCAACAATGGATATATCAAGGGCACCCATTAAAACACCTATAAAAAGAAGTGCAAGAATCTTGTTGTTCGATTTGTTATCAGTATTCATTTTCGGTTATTGATTTTTTAAGAAACCGCT
>JANYLA010000098.1 GCA_025361485.1 Bacteroidales bacterium | reverse complement strand
TGAATCGGCATTCAACTGGCTTCAGGTTCATACTGAAATTCAAAGAGCGTCACTTGTTCGTTCTACTAACGGCTTGCTCGTTCATGTGTTCGGCAGATTAGCCGTAGCCTTTTTCTGTTTTTTCAACTGTTAATTCGCATTGATAATAAATAATAATGATTCCTGATTATTTTCTTAAATACGGTTTTAAACCAAAATTAGAGGTAGAACCCGATTTAAAACTCGGGTTAATTGTTGTCATTCCCTCATATAATGAACCAAATTTAGAAAAATCGCTTGAGTCGTTATTAAATTGCAAACAACCAAACTGCACTGTTGAGGTAATAACTGTTATTAATTATCCATCGGATGCCTTAGCCGATGTTGTTGAAAACGCAAATTACTGCAATGAAATTGTCGGAAAGATTAATAGTCAATCTAACAATCCAAACCTTCAATTTTACTCAATTCTTGCTTCCGAACTACCAAAGAAACAAGCAGGTGTCGGTCTTGCTCGAAAGATTGGAATGGATGAAGCTGCATATCGGTTTTTTACTATTAACAATCCAAAGGGAATAATTTCTTGTTATGATGCTGACTCTAATTGCATGGATAACTATCTGGTTGAACTTGAGAAACTTTGGATAGACAACCCTAAAACAAATGCTTGCTCAATTCGTTATGAACACCCAATCTCTGGAAATGAATTCGAACCAAGCATTTACAAAGGCATTACACAATATGAGCTACATTTAAGGTATTACAATCAGGCAAGTAGATTTATCAAGTTTCCTTTTGCTTATCACACAATCGGTTCAAGCATGGCTTGCTGTGCTGAATCGTACGTTAAGTTTGGCGGAATGAACCGCCACAAGGCGGGCGAAGATTTCTATTTCCTTCAAAAAATTATCCCTCATGGTAATTTCGCTGAGCTGAATAACACCTCTGTATTCCCGTCGCCTCGCCCATCGAACCGTGTACCTTTTGGTACTGGAAGGGCAATGCTAAAGCATCAACAAAGCCCCGAGGAATCGATATTAACATATGACTTCAACTCATTTTTTACACTTATCCCCCTTTTTGAAAATATAGAATTTCTTTACCGTTCCGAAAGTCAAACAATAAATAATTGGTTGAAAAGTTTACATCCAGCACTACAAGAGAACCTAGTCATTTATGAATTCGCAAAAAAAATCAATGAAATAAAAGCAAACACCAACAGTATCGAATCCTTTCGTAAAAGATTCTTCTTTTGGTTTGATGCATTTATGCTACTTAAATATTTGAACTTTGCACACGAAAACTATTTTCAGCGTAAACCTGTTGATGGAGAATCTATGACCCTTGCAAAAGAAATAGGACTTAAGCTGCCTCAGAACCCTAGTTCTATCGACCTACTTAAGTCCTATCGTGTAAAAGATTATCAAGATTAAATTCAACTACTCATACCTTAAAGAGCTAATTGGATTCTTTGACAACGTATAAAATACCTTTGTTGACAAAGTTAGATAGGATAAAATCAGCAATATTAATACTGGGAGCAATACACTAATGACATTAACTATGATATGTATTTTCCATATACTATCGAGAAGCATAACCGAAAGAAAATAACCACCTGCCCCTCCGATAAAAGAGGCTATGATTAACATTACAATAAATGGTTTACCAATTAAATTATTAATAGAAATAGATGTAGCACCAAGTGCTTTTCGAATCCCAACCTCTTTGGTACGCTTTAGTATGTTAAGAGATATTAATGTGTAGAGAGCAACAATTGATAAGAAAACCGCAACAAATGTTAGAAAATTAAAGATTTTCAAGATATTCTTATTAACCGTAGTTGATTCTTCATAGGATTTACTGATTGGCATACCAGGATAAGGTGTATTTGGAATTAACCCTTGCCACTCCTTTTTAATCTGATCGTTCAAAGCCATTAAGCTATTCTTGTTGCCTTTAACTATTAACGTTGTAAGTTCAGTTTTTGGCACCATACGAAATACCATAGGCATTAATGGATTCCATAGATTCTGATAAAAATCTTTTACTTCCCCAACCACTGTTAATTCAAGAGTATCAATCATAATCTTTTTCCCAATAGGGTCATCCCAACCATACTCTTTAGCTAAACTTTCATTAACAATAGCCGATCTATTTACATCGGATGATTCAAACTCAGGAGTAAACTCTCTCCCCTTAACAAACTTAAGATCCATTATTCCGCAATAACCAGTATACATATTAAACATTCGAACCTCAGCCTTTTGATCAACGTAAGTTGCGGTCTTAGTGAGAGATCCCCAAACTATATGATTACTTGTCGAAGCCATTTGAACAACACTAGGATTATTCTCAAGGCTTTTTTTAATAATTTCGGTATTTGCATTTGAATTAGCAGGAATAACAATTAGATCTTCCTTATTATAGCCATACTCGAAATTATTCTGGAATGAAGCATTTTGTGTAAAAACAATACTTGAGATTAAACTAACTAGAGAAATACTAAATTGCAATACAAGTAATGTCCTTGACAATGTGCTATTTCCGCTAAATTTTACCGAACCCTTCAGAACCTGAATCGGGTTAAAAGAGCTGATATATAGTGCAGGGTAAAGCGCAGAAACGACAGTTGTGAATAGAAGAGTACATGCTAAGAAAATCCAAACACCAATACTTCCGAGAAAATTACTGCTAATTATTTCATACTCCCACATTTTTTGCCATTCGTTTACAAGAAAATATCCAACCAAAAGCGAAACGAGAAGTGCAAAAAAACAAATAATAAAATTCTCACCTAAGAATTGAACAATTAGGCTGCTCCTATTTCCACCAATTACTTTCCGAATACCAATCTCTTTCAAGCGCTTATTAGAACTTGCAACGGATGTATTAATAAAATTAAAACAGGCGAGAAGAAGTATTAAAATAGACATAATTGCAGGTGAAATAACCGAAGCAGGGTGAGGTTTAGAACCAATCCAGTTTGACCATATATCTCGAGCATCATTTGTGAACGCCCTAAGGCTCTGTATATAATATCTTTCAACCTTCCAATCCTCTTTGCTTTTATTCTGTATATCTTTATATCGAGCCAACGATTTTTCAATCTCCTTTACTTGATTTGGGTTTGAAACCTGAATAAAAGTACCAGCAGTCCAATTTTTCCAGTCAAACTCATCTACCTTATATATTTTTAAATAATTAGAGAATAGCATTAACGATTCAAATCGAACAACTGAATTAAATGGCATTTTTTTAAAAACCCCGCCAACAATAAAAACAAAAGGAACACCTTCGTCACTGTATATTGTTACTGATTCTCCAACCGGGTTTTTCTCACCAAAAAATCTCTTAGAAACTTCTTCACTCAGAACAATCTTACCCTCATCCTCAAAAGCAGTTGGATCGCCCCATTTCATTGGGAATGTGAACATCTTTAAAAAATCTTTGTCGGCATAGGCTATACCAGTGGTAAAAATCTTCACATCCTTATTCGGAGCCTCGTATCTTAAAGGTGAATTTGTATCAAAATAGCGAGCCATCCTGTCTATTCCAGCTATTTCATTCGACATTGCAGGTGCAAGGGAGACTGGCGTTATTCCGTAATTCTGCAAGCGATCTTTGATGTATCTCGAAACATTAATTTTATAGATAGTTTCACGATTCGAATGCATTGTGTTGTAATCGGCATCAAACTTCAAATTTAAATACGCCACAATACAACAAGCAATCGCTATTCCCAATCCAAGCACATTTATAATTACGAAGGATTTATTCCTCATATAATTTCGGAATGCTAGCAGAAAAAAATT
>JANYLA010000044.1 GCA_025361485.1 Bacteroidales bacterium | reverse complement strand
ACAAAAAATCGAGAGAGCAATTTGAACTCAGCTCTTTCAAGCGTTTACTCGACATCTACAGCTCCACCCCGAAGACCATCGATGCCCTAATGAAGCTCGAACTTCCATCTGGAGTCGAAGTAGAAATTAAAGTATGAGTTTAATCATTAATTGATTAGAAAATGTCAGCAGGATTAATTGGACGTAAAATCGGAATGACTTCCGTATTCAGTGCCGAGGGTAAAAACATACCATGCACTGTAATTGAAGCTGGTCCCTGCGTAGTTACTCAGGTCAGGACTAGTGAGAAGGATGGCTACAATGCCATTCAGCTCGCTTTTGATGACAAGAAGGAGAAGCAAACCGGACGACCTATGATAGGTCACTTCAAAAAAGCGAACACAACACCAAAACGTAAGGTTGTTGAATTTAGAGATTGGGATAATACTCACCAGCTAGGTGATGTTATTACAGTTGATATTTTTAACGACGATCGTTGGGTTGATGTTTCAGGTATTACTAAAGGTAAAGGATTCCAAGGCGTTGTTAAACGTCATGGTTTTGGCGGCGTAGGCGGTCAAACCCACGGACAGCACAACCGTCTTCGTGCGCCAGGTTCTATGGGTGCATCATCCTTTCCTTCACGCGTATTCCCAGGTAAGAGATTACCCGGTCGAACTGGTAATGATAAAGTAACCATTACCAACCTCCGCGTTTTAAAGGTTATCCCCGAGAGCAATCTGCTTCTCATCAAGGGATCTATTCCAGGTGCTAAAGGTTCATATTTAATTATTGAGAAATAATGGAAATAAGCGTACTAAATATAGCTGGAAAGGAAACCGGAAGAAAAATCGACCTCAATGATAGCATTTTTGCTATTGAACCAAACGATCACGCAATTTACCTTGATGTTAAGCAGTATCTTAACAATCAACGTCAGGGTACATCAAAATCGAAAGAGCGTAACGAGATATCCGGAAGTACTCGCAAACTAAAGAAACAAAAAGGTACTGGTACAGCACGTGCTGGTAGTATCAAATCTCCCTTATTCCGTGGCGGTGGACGAGTATTCGGACCAAGACCACGCGATTACGAATCAAAACTCAACAAAAAGGTTAAGCAGCTTGCACGTAAAAGTGCTTTAGCTCACAAGGCTCTTGAGAATAAAATTATGGTAATTGAAGACTTCAATTTCGAAGCTCCAAAAACGAAAGAATTCATCTCAATTTGCAATAATCTTAACCTAAACGACAAAAAGTCTTTATTTGTGTTAAGTGAACCAAATAAAAACATATATTTGTCCTCCAGAAATTTACAGAAACAAAAAATTGCATTAGCCTCATCTTTAAATACATACGAAGTTCTTGATGCTAACACAATTATTCTGGTAGAGAGTTCGATTGACGTTTTACATAAGATGTTTAAAGTATCATAAACAAAAAGGACGATGAACATTTTGATTAGGCCTATAGTAACTGAGAAGATGGAGCGCTTGAGCGACAAGTTGAACCAATACGGTTTTATTGTTGAGAAGAATGCCAATAAATTAGAGATCAAAAAGGCCATAAAAGAGTTATACGGTGTAACCGTCGATTCTATAAATACAATTCGTTACGCAGGTAAATTGAAATCACGCTATACTAAATCCGGCTTTTTATCCGGACGTGCTAATAGCTTCAAAAAAGCCATTGTAACGTTGAGAGAAGGTGAAAAGATTGATTTTTATAGCAACATTTAAGTAAAATGGCTGTAAGGAAACTAAAACCTGTTACACCAGGACAGAGACATAAAGTTATAGGTGTTTTCGAAGAGATAACAACCGCAACACCTGAGAAATCCCTAATCCGTCCTATTAAAAGGACTGGTGGTCGGAACAACCAAGGCCGCATGACCATGCGTTATGTAGGTGGAGGTCATAAGCGTAGATATAGGCTTATCGATTTTATGCGCGAGCGTGATGGTATCGAAGCAGTAGTGAAAACTATTGAATACGATCCAAACAGAACTGCACGTATTGCATTGGTTGAGTACTCAGATGGTGACAAACGTTACATCATTGCACCGAATGGCCTAAAAGTAGGTCAAGTTATTATGTCAGGTATGGGGGTTGCCCCCGAAATTGGCAACACGCTATACTTATCGGAGATTCCGATGGGTACGTTGATTCACAACATCGAACTACGCCCTGGACAAGGTGCTCAGTTAGCTCGAAGCGCAGGTTCTCATGCACAACTTCTTGCTCGTGAGGGTAAGTATGTTATCATTAAGATGCCTAGCAGTGAAACTCGAATGATTCTAACAGAGTGTAAAGCTACGATTGGAACCGTTTCTAACTCTGACCATGCTCTTGAGAAATCAGGTAAAGCAGGTCGTTCACGTTGGTTAGGACGCCGTCCTCGCACAAGAGGGGTTGCAATGAACCCTGTTGATCACCCGATGGGTGGTGGCGAAGGTCGTGCTTCTGGAGGTCACCCACGCTCACGCAAGGGTATCCCTGCTAAGGGTTATAAGACTCGTGCCAAGAAGAACAGCTCCAACAAGTTTATTGTAGAACGCAGGAAAAAGTAATTAGATAAATTATAAGCTATGAGTCGATCACTCAAAAAAGGCCCCTTTATTGATTATAAACTAGAAAGACGTGTAGGGGAAATGAATTCTGCTACAAAGAAAACGGTTTTAAAAACTTGGTCAAGAAGGTCTATGATTTCTCCTGAATTTGTTGGACACACAATAGCAGTTCACAACGGGAATAAGTTTATCCCGGTATATGTTACTGAAAATATGGTAGGGCATAAGCTTGGGGAATTTGCTCCAACGCGTACCTTCCGTGGACATTCAGGCAATAAGAACAAATAAGTGAATTGATTTAAAGAAACTTAGCAATGGGTGCAAGAAAACAATTAATGGCCAACCAAATAAAGGAGGATAAAAAGAAGAAAGCTTTTGCAATACTTCGCAATTGCCCTTCATCTCCACGCAAAATGCGTTTGGTTGTAGATATGATACGCGGTAAAGAAGTTAATACTGCCCTTAATATTCTGAAATTTACTTCAAAAGAATCAGCAATTAAGGTTGAAAAATTAATCCTTTCAGCAGTAGCTAACTGGCAAGCAAAGAACGAAGGAGTTCGCCTTGAAGAAGCAAATCTTTTTGTAAAAGAAATATTTGTTGACCAAGGAAAGCAACTTAAGCGTATTAGGACCGCTCCTCAGGGACGTGCACATAGAATTCGTAAGCATTCTAACCACGTAACTGTTGTTTTAGACAGTGCAGTAAATAACGATACTCAAAAAAATTAGCTAGATGGGAAATAAAGTTAATCCAATAGCAAATAGGTTAGGAATCATCAAAGGATGGGATTCTAACTGGTATGGCGGAAATAATTATGCTCAAAAAATTGTTGAGGATAGCAAAATTCGCCAATATCTTAGCGCAAGGCTTGCAAAAGCTAGCATCTCAAAGATTGTAATTGAGCGTACACTAAAACTGATCACTGTTACAGTACATACAGCCCGACCAGGCATTATTATTGGTAAAGGTGGACAAGAGGTTGATAAGCTTAAAGAAGAACTTAAGAAGATCACCAAAAAAGAGATTCAAATCAATATCTATGAAGTGAAACGTCCCGAATTAGATGCTGTTATCGTTGGTAACAACATTGCTCGCCAGCTTGAAGGACGTATATCTCACCGCCGTGCCATAAAGATGACTATTGCGTCGACTATTAGGATGGGTGCTGAAGGTATAAAAATTCAAATCTCTGGACGTTTAGGTGGCGCCGAAATGGCTCGTTCCGAAACTTACAAGGAGGGAAGAATTCCTCTACATACTTTCCGCGCCGATATCGATTATGCACTTGCTGAGGCTCACACCAAAGTAGGATTAGTCGGAATCAAAGTTTGGATTTGCAATGGTGAGGTATATGGAAAGCGCGACTTGTCTCCAAATATTGGAACAGCCGCTGCCAATACACCAGCGCATTCAAACAATCATCCAGGTAAGCAACAACGCGGACCTAGAAAGAAAAGAAAATAGTTTAAAGAACTAAAAGGACTTTTAGGAAATGTTACAGCCAAAGAAAACAAAATTCAGAAGGCAGCAAAAGGGCAGCATGAAAGGAAATGCACAGCGTGGTCACCAGCTGGCATTCGGCTCTTTTGGAATCAAAGCGCTGGAATCCTGTTGGATTACCGGTCGCCAGATTGAGGCTGCTCGTCAGGCAGTGACCCGTTATATGAAACGTGAAGGTCAGATATGGATCCGTATATTCCCAGATAAACCGATAACCAAGAAGCCAGCCGAAGTACGTATGGGTAAAGGTAAAGGTGCACCTGAGGGATTCGTTGCTCCTATAACTCCCGGTAGAATTATTATTGAAGCCGAAGGAGTATCGTTCGAAGTAGCAAAGGAAGCTTTACGCTTAGCAGCGCAAAAGTTGCCCATTGCAACTAAGTTCGTTGTTCGTAACGATTATTCAGAAACAACTATCTAACGAGCTATGAAAACAGCAGAGATAAGAGAACTAACAACCAAGGAGCTGGAGGAGCGCATTGAAAATGAGGTAGCGCAGCTGCTAAAGCTGAAGTTAAATCATAACATTTCGCCTCTCGATAATCCTATGAAGATTACCGTAACTCGCAAGAATATTACACGATTGAAAACTATTCTTGGTGAGCGTAATCTCAAAGAGAACAAGAAAAGCTAAACAGCGATGGAAGAAAATACAAGAAATTTACGTAAAGAAAGAATTGGGATAGTTTTAAGCAATAAGATGGAGAAATCTATTGTTGTTGCAGTTAAACGAAAAGTAAAACATCCAATCTACGGTAAGTTTGTAAATAAAACTACCAAATTCTACGCTCATGACGAAGCCAACACATCAAGTATTGGTGATGTTGTAAGAATTATGGAAGTCCGCCCTTTAAGTAAAACAAAGGGTTGGAGATTAGTTGAAATCATTGAAAAAGCTAAGTAGCCATGATACAACAAGAGAGTAGATTAACAGTTGCTGATAACAGCGGTGCAAAGGAAGTACTTTGCATCAGGGTGCTTGGCGGCACAGCTAAACGTTATGCCCGCATTGGCGATAAAATTGTAGTTACTGTAAAAAGTGCAATGCCAGGCGGAGAAGTAAAGAAAGGTACTGTAACTAAAGCTGTAGTTGTTCGCACTAAAAAAGAGATGCGACGTCCAGACGGTTCATACATACGTTTTGATGATAATGCTTGCGTTCTTCTCAATGCAACCGGTGAAATTCGCGGAACGCGTATTTTCGGTCCAGTAGCCAGAGAACTTCGCGATAGCTATATGAAAATTGTATCCCTGGCACCAGAGGTATTATAACAAGTAAATAATTACACTGATGGCAAGTAAGTTACACATAAAAAAAGGGGATTTGGTGTTCGTAAATTCTGGAGAATCCAAAGGACAGCAAGGACGAGTGCTTAGTGTTGTTATAAAAGACAGCCGAGCAATCGTTGAAGGTGTTAACATGGTTTCCAAGCATACTAAACCAAACGCAAAGCACCCCCAAGGCGGAATTATTAAAAAGGAAGCTCCGGTTCATATTTCGAACCTAATGCTAATTGACCCTACATCTGGTAAAGCCACTAGAATTGGTCGCAGACTGAATGATAAAGGTAAATTAGTTCGCTTTTCTAAAAAATCAGGAGAGGAGATTAAGTAATGGAATACGTACCAAACCTCAAGAAAAAATATAGCGAAGAGATTATTCCTGTTTTGATGAAGGAATTTAGCTATAAAAGCGTTATGCAGGTTCCCCGTTTAGAGAAGATTGTTATCAATCAGGGTGTAGGACAAGCTGTTGCTGATAAGAAAATTATTGAGAATGCTCTTAATGAGTTAACTCAAATTTCTGGTCAAAAAGTTATCCAAACCAACTCTAGCAAGGATATCTCTAACTTTAAACTTCGTAAGGGCGTACCTATCGGTTTGAAGGTTACTCTTCGCCGTGAACGCATGTACGAGTTTCTCGAAAGACTTAACACTGTTTCCCTACCACGTATTCGTGATTTCAAAGGGATTAGCGATAAGTTTGACGGTCGTGGAAACTACACATTAGGAGTTCAGGAGCAAATTATCTTTCCCGAAATTGATATCGATAAGATAAACAAGATTCTTGGCATGGAGATAACCATTGTTACCTCAGCTAAATCTGATGAAGAGGCTTACGCCTTACTCCGCGAATTTGGATTACCATTTAAAAACGCTAAAAAGAACTAGTGTATGGCTAAAGAGTCGATGAAAGCCCGTGAAGTTAAACGTGCAAAACTCATTGCAAAGTATGCTGAAAAGCGTGCTAGACTTAAGGAAGAAGGAGACTATGTTGGTTTGCAAAAACTACCAAAAAACTCGAACCCTATTCGTTTACGCAATCGTTGCATGTTAACCGGAAGGCCACGCGGATATATGCGTCAATTCGGAATAAGTAGGATCACTTTTAGAGAAATGGCTTCTAATGGTTTGATCCCTGGAATTAAAAAAGCTAGTTGGTAAAACTTATAATTATACTGAACATGATTACCGACCCAATTGCAGATTATTTAACCCGGTTAAGGAACGCTATTATGGCGAACCACCGTGTGGTTGAAATTCCCGCTTCAAATATATTAAAAGATATAACTCGAATTCTTTTTGAGAAAGGTTATATCCTTAACTATAAACTTGAAGAGGATGAAACGCAGGGTAAAATTAAAATTGCGCTAAAGTACAACCCTGAATCAAAAAAGAATGCTATTAAGCATATAGAGCGCGTAAGCAGACCAGGTTTAAGACGTTATGTCGGTGTTGATGAAATGCCACGCGTTCTTAACGGATTAGGTATCGCTATCATCACCACCTCTCAAGGCGTAATGACTGAAAAGGAAGCACGCGTTAAGAAAGTTGGCGGTGAAGTACTATGCTATGTTTACTAAATTTAACAATAATTACAAATGTCGAGGATCGGAAAAAAACCTGTAAACTTGCCAAAGGGTGTAAGCGTTAAGATTAGCGCTGATAATGTGGTAAGCGTAAAAGGCCCTCTGGGGGAGTTATCCCAGAAAGTTGACCCTGACATCACTATTAACTTAGAGGGAGATTCTGTTGTTCTCACCAGACCAACAGACCAAAAACGTCATCGTTCGATGCATGGTTTGTATCGTGCATTAGTCAATAATATGGTTATTGGTGTTTCGACGGGATGGGAACTTCAGCAAGAATTAGTGGGTGTCGGTTACAAGGCCGAAGCTAAAGGACAAGTTCTAGAACTTAGCCTTGGCTTTTCACATGATATTCATGTTTTACTTCCAAACGAAGTAAAAGTAGAAGCTAAAACGGAGCGTAGAGGTAACCCTACTATAACCCTACGAAGCAACGATAAGCAACTCATTGGAGTAGTAGCAGCTAAAATTCGCTCACTCAGAAAACCTGAACCATACAAAGGCAAGGGTATTAAGTTTGTAGGCGAAGTATTAAGAAGAAAAGCTGGTAAATCAGCTGGTGCATAACCTTTAAAACTGTCTAAAAATGGCTTTGACAAAATCAGAGAGAAGGCTCCGAATTAAGAGGAGAATCCGCAAGAGAATTTCCGGTACTACCGAGAGGCCCCGTTTAACGGTTTTCAGGAGCAACACTGATATCTATGTTCAACTTATCGACGATTCAAAAGGCGTTACGCTAGCCGCTGCTTCATCATTAGTGAAGGATATTAAGGAGAAAACCAGTATAAATAAAACCGAACAGGCTCGTCTTGTAGGACAACTTGCCGCTAAGGTTGCAATCGAAAAAGGTATATCAGAGGTTGTTTTCGACCGTAATGGTTACCTTTATCATGGCCGCGTTAAGGCTTTGGCTGATGCAGCAAGAGAAGGCGGACTAAAAATTTAGTGGATATGTCAGCAAATACGAATATAAGAAGAGTTAAATCCAGCGATCTTGAACTTAAAGATAGACTGGTTAGCATTCAAAGGGTAACCAAAGTTACAAAAGGTGGACGAACATTCAGTTTCTCTGCAATAGTTGTTGTTGGAAACGAAAATGGTATTGTTGGGTATGGCCTTGGTAAAGCAAGCGAGGTAACAACCGCAATATCTAAGGGTGTTGAAGACGCTAAAAAGAACTTGGTTAAAGTTCCCGTTTTTAAAGGAACTATTCCTCACGAACAGTTAGCTAAATATGGCGGTGCAAGTGTTTTTATTAAACCTGCATCTCATGGTACCGGCGTTAAAGCAGGAGGTGCAATGCGCGCCGTACTTGAAAGCGTTGGCGTTACTGACGTATTAGCAAAATCTAAGGGTTCATCAAACCCTCACAACCTGGTAAAGGCAACTGTTATGGCACTTCTTGAATTGAGGGATGCTCAAAGCATTGCTGAACTCCGTGGAGTTTCTTTAAATAAAGTTTTTAACGGTTAGATTAAGAAACTATGGCTAAAGTAAAAATAACACAGATCAGGAGTAAGATTGGAAGTTCGAAGCGTCAGCGTTTGAATCTTGAATCTCTTGGTCTAAGACGTATCAATCACACCGTTGAGCATGAGGTAACTCCTCAAATTCTTGGTATGATAGAAAAGGTTAAGCACCTTGTACGCGTTGAATAATAGCTTGCATAAACATTTAAAATGCAATTTCAACTATGAATTTAAATAATTTAACACCTGCAAAAGGATCTACTCATCACGACAAAAGAATTGGTCGTGGACAGGGTTCGGGTCACGGAGGAACCTCTACAAGAGGTCATAAAGGAGCACAGTCAAGATCTGGTTATTCCAGAAAGGCAGGCTTCGAAGGTGGTCAGATGCCATTGCAGCGTCGCTTACCCAAATTTGGGTTTAAGAATAGATTTCGCAAGGAGTTTAAAGCCATCAATATTGATGTTTTACAATTGCTAGCCGAAAAGAATGGTTTAACAACCATCGACGTACAAACCCTAATTGATGCTGGCATTGCATCCAAGAACGATAATGTTAAGATCCTTGGAAATGGCGCATTAACAATTAAGATTGACGTTAAAGCACATGCTTTTTCTAAGAAAGCGATTGAAGCAATTGAAGCACAAAATGGTACAGCTGTAAAACTATAGTTTGATGAAAGCTTTTTTTAACACTATAAAGAATATTGCCAAGATAGAGGATTTGCGTCAGCGAATTCTCTATACGCTTGGTATTCTGTTAATTTATCGCTTGGGTAGTTATGTAGTATTACCTGGCATTGACCCTTCGCAGCTTGCTGGCTTAAAGAAGCAAACTAGTGAAGGTATTATGGGTCTACTCGATATGTTTTCGGGTGGCGCTTTCCATAATGCATCAATCTTTGCATTGGGTATTATGCCTTACATTTCTGCATCAATCGTAGTTCAACTACTAGGGATTGCAATTCCTTATTTCCAGAGACTCCAGAAGGAAGGTGAGAGTGGACGTCGTAAGATGAATCAGATTACACGTTACTTAACTGTAATTATTCTTGCATTACAAGCACCAGCCTATCTTACAAACCTGACATACCAATTGCCAGGATCTGCTTTTGTGATAGATCCTACAAGCAGCGCTTTTTGGATGACATTTGTGTTGCCATCAACTATCATATTGATAGCAGGAACGATGTTTGTTATGTGGTTAGGTGAGAAGATAACCGATAAAGGTATAGGTAATGGTATTTCAATGATTATTATGATTGGTATTATTGCTCGTTTACCCTTTGCATTAACCTCAGAGTTTGCTTCAAGAATTGAAGAGGTTGCAGGAGGAGGATTGGTTATGTTTCTTGTTGAGATGGTTCTACTGTTTGCTATTTTCATGTTTTCTATCCTATTAATTCAGGGAACAAGAAAGATACCTGTGCAATATGCAAAACGTATTGTAGGAAACAAACAGTATGGGGGTGTTCGTCAGTACATACCTTTAAAGGTTAATGCTGCTGGAGTTATGCCTATTATCTTTGCACAGGCTTTAATGTTTGTACCAATGATGTTGAGTAAGTTCGATACTAGTGCAACAAGCGGTATTGCTGCTACCTTTTCAAACATGAATGGATTTTGGTATAATTTCACCTATGCAATTCTAATCATCGCATTTACCTATTTCTATACCGCTATTACAATCAATCCTAGCCAAATGGCAGAGGATATGAAGAAAAATGGTGGATTTATTCCAGGTGTTAAGCCTGGTAAAAAAACAGTAGAATATCTCGATACTATCATGTCGAGAATCACTTTACCTGGCTCAATCTTTTTAGCAATGGTTGCTATTCTACCTGCATTTGCAAGAATGCTGGGTATAAGTAATCAATTTGCTCAGTTTTTTGGTGGAACTTCATTGCTTATTTTAATCGGAGTTGTACTTGATACACTACAGCAAATCGAAAGTCACTTACTCATGAGGCATTATGATGGCCTTATGAAGAGTGGAAGAATAAAAGGTAGAACAGTTTAGACAGTTAAGTTCTTTATCTAATGGTATTGGCAAAAACGGAGGAGGAGATTGAGATACTTAGGCTAAACAATGAACTAGTTTCAAAAGCGTTAGCAGAGGTAGCAAAATTAATTCACCCCGGGGTAACCACTCTTGAACTCGACAAGCGAGCAGAGGAGTTTATAAGGGATAATGGTGCAAAACCTGGATTCCTTGGTTATAATGGCTACCCTAACACTCTTTGTACTTCAGTTAATAGCGCTGTTGTGCACGGTATCCCTAAAAGCGTTGCTTTAAAGGATGGCGATATAGTATCCGTAGATTGCGGAACCTTTATGCATGGTTTTTATGGTGATTCGGCTTACACCTTTACAATTGGTGAAGTTTCACCCGAAGTGCAGCGGCTGATTAAGGTAACCCGTGAATGTTTGGATCTAGGAATCGATAAAGCAGTCGATGGTTTAAGAGTTGGGGATATTTCTAATGCTGTTCAGCATCATGCTGAGAGTAATGGATATTCCGTAGTTCGAGAATTGGTAGGTCATGGTCTTGGGCGAAATATGCACGAAAAACCCGAAGTTCCTAATTATGGGACAAGAGGAAATGGACTAAAACTGATCAGCGGAATGGTTATCTGTATTGAGCCAATGATTAACATGGGCGGCAAAGAGGTAATTCAGGAACGCGATGGATGGACTATCAGAACAGCAGACGGGAAACCTTCTGCACATTTTGAACTAGCCGTAGTTATTAGAAAAGGGAAGGCAGAAAGATTATCTACCTTCAAGTACATTGATGAAGTTTTAAAAGCAGCTAATTAGGAGGCAATATGTCAAAACAACCTGCAATTGAGAAGGACGGAACAATTATCGAGGCTCTATCAAATGCTATGTTTAGAGTAGAACTAGATAATGGGCACGTAATTACCGCTCATATATCGGGAAAGATGAGGATGCACTATATCAAAATCCTTCCTGGTGATAAGGTTAGAGTTGAAATGTCGCCTTATGATTTAACTAAAGGTAGAATTACTTTTAGGTATAAATAAACATTTGATAACACTTTGTTACGATGAAAGTAAGAGTATCAATTAAGAAACGCAGTGCCGATTGTAAAATCGTTAGGCGTAACGGACGTTTGTATGTGATTAATAAAAAAAATCCAAAGTTCAAACAACGTCAAGGATAAATAAATTTAATTAACTTTGTACCCTAATTTTTTAAAGTAAAAATATGGCACGAATCGTTGGTGTAGACTTGCCAAAGAACAAAAGGGGAGAGGTTGCCCTAACTTACATCTACGGTATAGCCCGTAGTAGCGCACGCAAAATTCTGGAACAAGCAGGAGTGGGCTACGACGTTAAGGTTAAAGACTGGAACGATGATAATATCAACGCAATCCGCTCTATCCTTAATGATGGCTATAAAGTAGAGGGCGAACTCCGATCATCTGTACAGCTTAACATCAAAAGGTTGATGGATATTGGATGTTATCGCGGAATTCGACATCGTCTTGGGTTACCTGTAAGAGGTCAAAGTACCAAGAACAATGCGCGTACTCGTAAGGGTCGCAAGAAAACCGTTGCCAATAAGAAAAAAGCTACTAAATAGGAAATAACTATGGCAAAGAAGACAGGAACAGTAAAGAAGAAAGTAGTAAAAGTAGATCCCGTGGGACAAGCTCACATCCACTCTTCCTTCAACAATATTATTATTTCCTTAACCAATAGCACTGGTCAAGTGATATCTTGGTCGTCATCGGGAAAGATGGGCTTTAGAGGTTCTAAAAAGAATACTCCATATGCAGCCCAAACTGCTGCCGCTGATTGCTCTAAGGTTGCTTACGACTTAGGCTTACGTAAGGTTAAGGTTTTTGTAAAAGGACCAGGCTCAGGACGTGAATCTGCAATGCGTACAATCAACGCAACCGGAATCGAAGTAACTGAAATCGTTGATGTGACTCCGCTTCCTCATAATGGATGTCGTCCACCTAAACGTCGTAGGGTTTAACGATTTTTAATCTACTAATAAATTAACTTTTTTAAGTAATGGCAAGATATATTGGACCACGTACTAGAATCGCCCGTAAGTTTGGTGAGCCCATTTTTGGACCAGACAAATATTACGAGAAGAAGAACTACCCTCCAGGAATGCATGGAGTGTCAAAGAAACGAAAGAAACTTTCGGAATATGGTGTTCAGCTTCAAGAGAAGCAGAAAGCCAAGCATATTTATGGCGTTCTAGAAAAACAGTTTGAGAACCTATTCCATAAAGCTTCACAGAGCAAAGGTATTACTGGTGAAACGCTATTACAACTGCTCGAGGCAAGACTCGATAATGTTGTTTTCCGTTTTGGGTTAGCTCCTACAAGAGCTGCAGCACGTCAACTTGTAAGCCATAGGCATATAACTGTTAACGGTAAAGTAGTAAACATTGCATCTTACACTTTGAAAAAAGGTGAGGTTGTAGGTGTTCGCGAAAGATCACAATCGTTAGAAGTTATTACCGATGCTATTTCATCTAACCGTCATACCAAATATTCATGGTTAGAGTGGGATAAAGAATCTTATTCAGGAAAATTTATCAATATTCCTGAGAGATCTGAAATTCCTGAGAATATAAAAGAACAGTTAATTGTTGAACTTTACTCTAAGTAAAAATACCTATACCATATGGCTATATTGGCATTTCAAAAACCCGATAAGGTTATTATGCTTGAATCTACCGAACAGTACGGAAAATTCGAGTTTCGTCCTCTTGAGCCAGGCTATGGTATCACGGTGGGCAACGCTTTGAGGAGAATCCTTTTATCATCACTTGAAGGATATGCCATAACCTGGATAAAAGTTTCCGGTGTAGATCACGAATTCACAACTATTCCTGGTGTTATGGAGGATGTTACCGAAATCGTGCTCAACCTTAAGCAAATTCGCTTTAAAAGAGTAGTTGAAGGAGAAGACTACGAAAAGGTTACCGTAAATATTTCCGGTCAGAGCGAGTTGAAAGCTGGATTCCTATCAAACTTTACAAGTAACTTTAAGGTGTTAAACCCTGAATTGATTATTTGTAGAATGGATCCTGATGTTAAACTCGAGATTGAGTTCTATATTAATAAAGGTCGGGGATATATCCCATCAGAGGAGAATAAACCTGAAGATGGTGAGTTTGGAGTCGTACCAATCGATTCAATCCATACCCCTATTAAAAATGTTAGATACTCGATTGAGAATTACCGTGTAGAACAAAAAACTGACTACGAAAAGCTCATCGTTGAGATATTCACTGATGGATCAATCCATCCAAAGGATGCGCTAAAAGAAGCAGCCAAAATTCTTATCTACCATTTCATGCTATTTTCAGATGAGAAGATTACGCTTGATGCTGATGATAAATACTCCAACGAAGAGTTTGATGAGGAGGTTTTACACATGCGTCAGCTTCTTAAGAATAAACTTGTTGACCTTGACCTGTCAGTTCGTGCTTTGAATTGTTTAAAAGCAGCTGATGTTGAGACTTTAGGTCAACTTGTATCGTTCAATAAGAACGACCTACTTAAATTCAGAAATTTTGGTAAGAAATCTCTTACCGAACTTGAAGACCTGCTGGAGGCAATGAATTTATCCTTCGGTATGGATATTGCAAAATATAAACTTGACAAGGATTAACTGCGATGAGACATAATAAGAAGTTTAACCATTTAAGCAGGACCAGCTCTCACCGTAAGGCAATGCTTGCAAATATGGCAACCTCGCTAATTCTTAAAAAAAGAATTACGACAACCATTGCTAAAGCAAAAGCCTTAAGATCTTACGTAGAGCCTTTAATTACTAAAGGTAAGAACGATACCACTCATTCACGCCGTACTGTATTTAGCTATTTAAAAGATAAATACGCTGTATCTGAACTGTTTCGTGATGTTGCAGTAAAAGTTGCGGATCGTCCAGGTGGTTACACCAGAATTTTAAAAACTGGTTCTCGTATGGGTGATAATGCTGATATGTGTATAATTGAACTAGTTGATTACAATACAACTTACGTTAAAGAATCTGCTAAACCCGTAGCTAAGAAAACCCGTCGTGGTGCTAAGGCTAAAAAGGAGGAGTCAGTTGCTGAAGCCAAGGTTGTTGAAACAAAACACGAGGAAACTCAGCCAGAATCAACTGAAGAGAAATCTGAGTAATCGAATCGATTATTTGAATAGAGTAAAGGGATAGGTTAATAACCATATCCCTTTTTTTATTAATTTTACAAGTGTTTTTTAAATTTTAAAATATAATATTTATGGGACAAATAGTAAGTGTACATGCCCGTCAAATTCTTGATTCAAGAGGGAATCCAACAGTAGAAGTTGATGTTTTTACCGAAAGTGGTTTTTCTGGTCGCGCAGCTGTTCCAAGCGGCGCTTCTACAGGGGTTCACGAAGCGGTAGAGCTTCGCGATGGTGATGCAGGTCGTTATCTTGGTAAAGGTGTTTTAAAGGCGGTTGAGAATGTGAATACCGTAATAGCAGAAGAGATAGTTGGTATGCATGTTAATGAACAACAGCAAATCGATGAAGCGCTAATAAACCTTGATGGTACTGAGAATAAATCTAATCTTGGTGCAAACGCTATTTTAGGTGTATCTCTTGCAGTTGCACATGCTGCAGCCCAAGCAACAAGTCAACCGTTGTTTCGTTACGTTGGTGGTGTAAATGCTTGCACACTGCCAATACCGATGATGAATATTATTAACGGTGGTTCACACGCAGATAATAGTATCGATTTTCAGGAGTTTATGATTATGCCTGTTGGTGCTGAGAATTTTACGGAGGCAATTAGAATGGGCGCAGAGGTATTTCATCACCTCAAATCTGTTCTAAAGAAGCATAATTACTCAACCAATGTTGGAGATGAGGGTGGATTTGCTCCAAATCTTAAATCAAATGAAGAAGCGATACAGGTTATTCTGCAAGCTATTGAAAAAGCTGGATATAAACCAGGAATTGATATTTTCCTTGCATTAGACCCTGCTTCATCGGAGTATTACCTTTCTGATGAGAAAGTTTATCATCTACATAAATCAACAGGCGATAAGCTTACCTCATCGCAGATGGTTGACTACTGGAAATCATGGACTGATAAGTATCCTATTATATCAATTGAAGATGGCATGGCTGAGGATGATTGGGATGGTTGGAAGTTAATTAACAAAACTTTGGGCGGTAAAATTCAGCTCGTTGGCGATGATCTATTTGTAACCAATGTTAAACGTTTACAACGAGGTATTGATGAGAAGGCTGCAAATAGTATTTTGATTAAGGTTAACCAGATTGGTACCCTAACCGAAACGATTAATGCGGTTCGCTTAGCAGATATCAACTCAATGACCTCAATTATGAGTCATCGCTCTGGCGAAACCGAGGATACAACTATTGCTCATCTGGCAGTTGCTTTGAATACTGGTTTAATTAAAACGGGTTCAGCTTCACGTTCTGACAGGATTGCAAAGTACAATCAGCTGATTAGGATTGAGGAAATGCTAGGTTCAACAGCAAGATATCTTGGTCGTGATTTTAAGTATGCAAAAAGATAAGCAAAATCATTTCTAAATAAGAGAAGGTTCCGGAGCTACCGGAACCTTTTTTTTATATATTCACAACCAATCTACTTCATTGTAAGCGATGGCATATAAAAGTATAACTGAGTTTATTGAGGTTCTTGAAAAGAATAACGAACTTTTGAGAATTAAGGAATTTGTCGATCCTGAACTTGAAATGACTGAGATAGTTGATAGAATCTCAAAGCAGCCAGACGGGGGTAAAGCATTGCTCTTCGAGAATACGGGAACTGAATTCCCTGTGCTAATGAATCTTTTTGGCTCTACAAAAAGAATGTGTTTATCGTTAGGTGTCGATGATTTAGATGAGGTTGGAGCAAGCATTAATTCCCTTTTTAAAGAGCTTGCAAGCCCAAAGGAGTCATTTTTGGAGAAGATAAAAATGCTACCCCAGTTGAAAAGAATGTCTGATTGGTTGCCCATTGTAGTATCGGGGAAAGGCGCTTGTCAGGATATTGTTAACCTTACGCCAGATCTTACAAAGTTACCAATCTTAAAGTGCTGGCCTTTTGATGGCGGAAGGTTTGTTACTTTTCCGATGGTTAACACGAAGGATCCAGAAACAGGAATAAGGAATATCGGCATGTATCGTATGCAGGTCTTCGCCACTAACGAAACGGGGATGCACTGGCATCGGCACAAGGTTGGTGCAAGACATTATGAAGCGCATAAGAAAAAAGGCACTTTAATGCCCGTAGCAGTTGCTCTTGGAGGAGATCCGGTTTACACCTATGCAGCCACTGCACCAATGCCTGATAATCTAGATGAATACATACTTGCGGGGTTCTTAAGAAAGAAAAAGGTTAAATTGGTAAAATGCATTACGGTGGACTTAGAAGTTCCTGAGGATGTTGATTTTGTTATTGAGGGTTATGTCGATCCGAGTGAAGAATTAGTATGGGAAGGACCATTTGGCGATCATACCGGATTCTATTCGCTTGCCGATTGGTATCCAAGATTTCATGTAACCTGCATAACACATCGTAAAAACGCTGTTTACCCTGCAACTATTGTAGGAGTTCCTCCAATGGAGGATGCCTATATCGCAAAAGCAACAGAGCGAATTTTTTTGGCTCCAATTCGTTTGTCGATGTTGCCAGAGCTAGAGGATATGAGCCTCCCGATGGAGGGCGTTGCGCATAATATATCTGTGGTAAAAATCATAAACAGCTATCCTGGACATGCCTACAAGGTTATGAATGCGCTTTGGGGTGCTGGGCAGATGATGTTCAATAAAATTATGGTTGCTGTTGATGGCACGGTTGATATCCATAATTCTTTTCTGCTTGCTCAGTATATCTCTAGCAATGTAAATTTAGAAAAAGATATATTTTTCAGTAAGGGACCTTTGGACGTCCTCGATCATGCTTCAGATCAACCCTGTTTTGGCAGTAAAATATTTCTTGATGCTACATCAAAAAAAGGAGGCAATAGCCAACAAATAATTAATATCGATGTAGAAAGGATTATTGAGGATTTATCACCCTTACCATCGGGAGTAAATGCATACAATACAGAATTATTATCGAGTAATATTTCTGTATTAATCATCTCTATTGACAAGACAGAATCTTTGGATGCTCGAGAATTGTCGTCTAGATTATTCAGAATGGCTTCTTTACAGGACGTGAAAGCCATAATTCTTGTTGACAAGGAAATTGATTTGAGTAATATTTCGATGGTTGTATGGTATTTAGCTGGAAACTTTGAACCCAGTAGGGATACTTATTTTGTTAACAATACGGATGGTAAGGCTAAGCATGTAGTGTTTGATGGAACAAGAAAAGTATACTCACAGGATAAACCGAGTAGAGATTGGCCTAACGTTGTGATGATGGATTTAAAGACGATTAAAAAAATAGATAATAGATGGGAACAGCTTGAACTTGGTCCATTTATTTTATCGCCTTCACATAGCCTTAAACAATTTCAGTTCGGAGATGGCGCTGTCATTAAAATATAGATTTATTCATTGCACCTTAGTATTCTAAACAAATTGTCGACAGATTAATATTGATTATTGTATCTTAACAAGTGTATTTATAAAAAACTATAACCTATGAAAGGGTTATTAAGAATCAATACTTTAGTTTTTATATTTCTTACAATCAATCTGTTTACGCCGTTTAGCAGTAAAGCTATTCGTGTTAGTTTATTCAATATCGATAAAGGATTAACTCAATCTGCAGTTACAGATATAATCCAGGATTCATATGGTTTTTTGTGGATTGCAACTCAGGATGGTTTAAATCGGTATGATGGATACTCCTTTAAACCATATCGCAATAACCCCCTCGATTCTACAAGTCTGTCAAATAATAATATCAATTCAATTTGCGAGGATTTAGATGGAAATATTTGGCTGGGAACAAATTTGGGGTTGAGTCGGCTTATACGAAAAACAGGAAAATTCGTTAATTATTATAGCAAAAATAACGATCCCCAAACAATAAGCGACAATAGAGTTTTTAGTGTTTATGAGGATCGGAATGGTACGATTTGGGTGAAAACCATTTCTTCTGTCGATAAGCTCAATGACGATAAAAAAACATTTACACGATATCCTCACTTTAATGACTTGTTCACGTTCTCTACAGATCTTTCGGATTTTGATATTTATGAGGATACGCAGGGAGTTCTATGGGTCGGAACAAAGGATGGATTGTGTTTTTTAGATAGGCGCCTTAATATCTATAAACGATATTCTCATAACCCGCTTGAGCCAAATTCGATAAGCGGCGATAAAATTAAATGTATATATGAAGATTCTGACGAGAACCTATGGATAGGTACAGATAACGGGCTGAATCTATTTAATCGCAATACTCAGAAGTTTATTCGGCTTTTTGATAAACCGAGCAAAGGGGTTAAACTTCAGAGTTTAGTTATAAATTCGATTATTGAGGATAGAAATGGCTTGCTATGGATTGGAACCGATGTTGGTTTCTCGAGTTTTGACCCTAAAACGCACACCCTTACCAATTATAATGATTTAAACTCAAATGGTGAGAAGTTGATAAATCCATTGGTAACATCTTTTTGTGAGGATAAATCCGGCATTCTTTGGATAGGATCATTTCAGGGACTTATTAAGTTGGATATAAAACCAAAAAAGTTTAATCTGTATTCTAAAGATTCGAATGAAATCCCATTATTTGATAATAATTTTATTGGCAGTTTAAATCAGGATAAATCGGGTTTTATATGGGTGGGAACTTGGGGATCCGGATTGTTCCAATTTAATCCACTTACTCAGGAAACGATTCAGTTTTCAGAATCAACAGATAGAAATATATGCAACAACTTTGTCCACAGCATCTTTATTAATCACAATAATGAGCTATTAATTGGTACCCGAGATGGAGTTCAAATTTATCTCCCAAGCAGCAAGCAGTTTGTCGATTATTTTAGCAATAAAGGAATTAATTCGTTAGGGTTATTCAAAAATAATAGGGTGTATTCATTCACTGAAGATCACAGCGGTAATCTTTGGATAGCCACTAAAATTGGCCTGTTTCAGACAAATGATAAAAAATTGATCGGATACTACCATAATTCGACTGATACGACTACAATTACCTCTGGTGAGGTTTATGATGTAATAGAGGATAAAAACGGCTTTATTTGGGCAGGAACACTCAATGGTTTGAATAAGATTGATCCTCGAACCAAGAAAATTATTCATTTCGTCCGTAATGACAGCTATACAGGTACTCAACTTATTTCAAATGAGGTTCTAAGCTTACACGAAGATCAAAAAGGTTTTATCTGGGTGGGTACAAATAGTGGTTTGCATCGATTTGATGAATCAACTGGCAAATTTAAACTCTTTACAACGGATAATGGATTGCCAAATAATATTATTTATTCTATTGAGGAGGATGGCAAGGGACGAATCTGGATTAGTACCAACTGGGGTTTAGCCGTTTTGAATCCTGAAACAGAACTTGTTAAATCCTATGATGTTACCGATGGGCTTCAAAGCCAAGAGTATAATGTTGGTTGTAGTCATAAATCGAAATCGGGTGAACTTTTTTTTGGCGGAATTGCTGGGTTTAACACTTTCTTCCCAGATTCAATTACCTCGAATAAAATTATTCCGAATATTGCCATCACTTCATTCGAATTGTTAGGTGCGAAAGAAAAAAAATCTATTTCTGCAGATGGTTTAGATAAAGTTATAATACCTCAGAATTTTAATGTTTTCACAATTGATTTTTCAGCATTAGATTTTACCCGACCCGAAAATAATCTATATGCATACAAAATGCAAGGCCTTTCGGATCAGTGGATAGATTTAGGGAAAAAGCATTCCGCTACTTTCTCGAACCTTAAAGAAGGTACGTATATCTTTACCGTTAAAGGGTCAAATCATGATTTAGTATGGAATGAACAAGGGAAGACCCTTAAGATAGTCGTAAAAATTCCATTCTGGAGGGGTAATGTCGCTTACGGTTTGTATGGATTGTTAGGGATTGTATCAATTATTTTATATTTAAGAAACAGAACCAAACACTACCGAAAAACGAATCAATTACTCAGTGAGCGTGAACTTGCAATGACCGAGGTTGAAAAGCAGAAAGAGGAACTCATGCTCAAGAATAAAAATATTACCGATAGCATTAACTACGCAAAACGACTTCAGGAGGCGATAATGCCTTCGGTAGCCCAATTTAAAAAACTTTTACCCGATTCTTTTCTTCTTTATATACCTAAGGATATTGTGAGCGGAGATTTTTACTGGGTTAATGAAACAAAAAATAAAATATTTGTTGCTGTAGTTGATTGTACAGGACATGGTGTGCCCGGTGCATTCATGTCGATTATTGGCGTTGAACTTTTACGTACCATTACCAATAATCAAGGGATTAATGACTCTTCGGAGATTCTTAATAGGCTTAATACTGGCGTAATTCAGACCTTTAGCAAGGATTTTAATGAGGATAGTGCGCTGGTTAAGGATGGTATGGATGTTGCATTCTGTATTATCGATAAGGAGAATAATATACTTCAGTATTCAGGCGCTTTTAGCAATTTGTATCTAGTAAGAGATAGTAAGATAACGGAAATAAAGGGCGATAGATACTCCGTGGGAATGGGGAATAAAACTGAACAGCAGCTATTCAGCAGCCATTATATTCCGATTCAACCTCAGGATATGATTTACATATTTACCGATGGTTATGCTGATCAGTTCGGAGGGCCAGAGAATAAAAAGTATAAATTCCGTCGTTTTAGACACCTTCTATTGAATATTCATAAGTTTCCACTTGAGACTCAACGGCAGTATGTAGAGGACAGTATTAATGAATGGAAAGGTAAAAACGATCAGGTGGACGATATTCTAATTATTGGAATTAAGCCCGATTTGAGTTGCATGTTTTAAACTAGCTTTTAACTACTAGCCAAGCAAGTTTTTCATCTTCTGAATTAGCACTTCTATCTGAAAAGGTTTGCTGATATAATCATCCATCCCTGCTTCAATACACTCCTCTTTATCACCCAGCAGAGCATTTGCCGTAATTGCTATAATTGGTGTATGTGAAGTGGTGCTTGCTTCAATTTCTCTAATCTTTTTGGTTGATACAATCCCGTTCATAATTGGCATCTGAATATCCATTAGGATGATATCGTACTTGCTTGTCCCGAATTTATCGAGCGCTTCCTTGCCATTACTCGCAATGTCAATGGTTTTCACCATTTTCTTTAAGCTAAGAACAACAATCTTCTGATTTATCAAGTTGTCTTCAACAAGAAGAACATTAGCGTTTTCGAGTTGAACAGGGGCTTGTGAGACGATTTTCTCTTTTGATGTGTTGTCGGTTTGAGCAATATTTGACTTTTCATCTACTTCGTTTGTAACTGTTACTAGAGTATATGGGAAGTTGAATGTTGCATTTTCTGATGATAGCGAAATGCTAAGTTTGCCCCCTTTGCTTTCGATTAGCTTTTGAGTAACATTTAGCCCAAGTAGTTCAGCATAAATCTGTGTCGATGCAGAAGAAAAAGTTGTTTCGTTAACCACGAATTGGCTGTGATTATCGTTAATCGGAAGCATTAATGGTCTATTGCTTTTAAGTTCAAAGAATAGCTCAGTGGATTCATGGCTCTCTTTACTTTTCCCAATTTTTATATCGATAATTATTTTATTGCTGCTTTTATTCTTTATTATGTTTTCAATGATATTAAGGAATATCTGTTTAATTTTTACAGGATCACCAAAAAAATCTTTAGGTAAACTTTCATCAATTTTAAGGTTGAATGTGATGTTGTTAAAACTTTGCGAAGTGAAAAGTTTAAGGGTATTGTTTATGGTGGTTTGAAGATTAAACTTGATGTTAAATTCGCTATTATCTCTAATGTCTACATTAGAAATTTCAATCATGCTATTTAATACGTTTACAAGATTGTTGGTTGATGCTTGAATTGTGTCTATCATATCCTTTTGCTTATCATCAAGGGTTGTGCTTGAGAGGATATTTGAAATTACCATGATGTTATTGAGCGGAGTGCGAATCTGATGCGAGAGTTTAGCAATGAACTCTTCGTTTAATTTGTTTGAATTTTTTTCGTCAAGGACCTCCTTCTCTGAGTCCCTAACCGTCCTGTTTTTTGCAACCTCAAAGATGTAAGCTAGTGTTAACGAGGCGAGGTATGAAATGGCAAAGAATAGTTTAAAGGATATCGGTTGTTCTATTGATGCATTTATTGGGATAAAAAATGAGATTATAAAAAGGATTCCAAATCCCACTGATACATAACTCCCTTTAGAATGGCCTAACATCGAAATTGCTAGGAATGGATATAGACCAAGAATTAGTGTTCCGATTACGCCTAAATTACCAGAAGGTATTATAAATAGAAAAGCGGCTCCGCTAATAAATGCTGTTAAGGTCGAAAGTCCATTTGTATATTTTCGTTTTACAATAATGCTTAGGTTGATAGCTAAAACTAGAGTTGTTGAAATGGAGACAAGCATAAGTGAAAGGCTGTCTAAAAGAATGATAGCTAATACAGCCTGAATAACAAAAAATATCATCAAAACAAGGCTCGAAATGCCAAGTTGGTTCAATCTAATGAATGTTTCCTTCTCACATTTTCCCTCAAGGTTAAAAGAAGAGATCTGAAGCAATTTATTCGCAAGTTTCATCCCAATTATTTTTAAGGGTAATCGTACATTGTTGATTTATTGGTAATTTCATACAAAAAATAGTTGCCCAATTATAAAATACAACTACTTAAATATACGCAACTATTCAATGTTTGCAAAAAAATGGATGCAAGAATATAGAAGATTAAGACTATTCGTGTTATGAGTATGAATTTATAGGTGTATTGGATGTGATAGCTCTAACTTTTAAAAATAAAGACTCGAGCAACATTCACTAAAGCAAGAACCCCTAGAACAAAAATAACAGCCCCTGCGATTTTGTTAATCCACCAAAGCTGCTTTAACCTAAATTTTGTTCGAAACAAGTTTACCAATGAGCTTAAAGTGAACCACCATAAAGTTCCGCCGAGAAAAACTCCTGCTAAGGTTACAACCGATAAGCCCATATTCTCTCCATTATAGGCTAAGCCTAATGTTGCAAACATCCCCACAAAAAGAAAAATGGCGAAAGGATTGGTAACAGTTAATAGCAGAACGGATATAAAATCTTCAATTAGCTTGTTTGGTTTCTTTTTATGACGACGAATTTGGCTTACAGGATTAGAGTAAAAAGTTTTGGCTCCAAGAAGGATGACAATCACTCCTCCAATCACCTCAAGGATTTTTTGCTTTTCCTCGATGAAATTAATAATAAAGGTTAGACTAAATCCTGCAATTGCTGCAAATATAGTATCAGCGGTAGCGGCTCCTAAACCAGAGAAAAAACCACTAATTCGACTTTTATTAATTGTCCGTTGTATGCAAATAACTCCGATTGGCCCGAGTGGAATCGAAGCCAATAAACCTATCATTATTCCTTTTAAGAAAAAAGTTAAAGCCATAAACTTGCTGTAAAGATTATATATGAAATGCAAATATAGCAATTGAACAAAAGCATGCTAGGGTCAACGCCTAATTTTTTCATGCTTACAGGGTTTGTAACTGTTAAATATAGCGAAGATGATAATGTTAGGGGATTATATTTATACGCTTGGCTTTACTAATAGCCTTGGTTCTAACATATCATGCAAAGCGTATTTAACGCCCTCGCGACCAAATCCAGAGTTTTTAATACCACCATAGGGCATGTGATCAACTCTAAAAGTTGGAACATCATTGATGATAATTCCTCCAGCATTTATCTCGTTGAATGAATAATTCTGCTCGTCGAGTTTGTTAGTGAAAACACCTGCCTGCAAACCAAACTCCGAAGCGTTTATAAGGTTTATGGCATCTTTGAAGTCGGAGTATTGCTCAATAATAACAACAGGTCCAAATACTTCTTGCGAACAAACCTTCATCTCATTTTTTGTGTTTGTAAGCACTGTTGGGGGATGGTATGAACCTAAACGAGTTCCGCCGCAGATCAGCTTTGCACCATCTGTTATTGCTTCATTAACCCAATCCTCTATGCGAATTGCATTTTCCTCGTCAATCATCGATGAAATATCTGTTGATTCTTCTAAAGGATCGCCATGTTTTAGCATTTTTGTTTTTTCGATAAATTTTGTATTGAACTCATCAAAAATTGATTCATGAACATATATTCGCTGGGTGTGAATGCAAACTTGACCCGAGTAGGCGAAAGCACCGCTCACGCACCTGGGAACAGCGGAGTCGAGGTTTGCTGTGTCGGTAATAATTACCCCCGCGTTTCCGCCAAGTTCAAGTACAACCCTCTTTTTACCAGCTTGTTTTTTCATATCCCACCCAACCAGCGGAGATCCGGTGAATGTTAGTAACGCGAAGCGCTCATCGGTGACAAGTTGATTTCCAGAATCTCGATCCATAGGAAGAATGGAGACTGCCCCCTTGGGCAGTTCGGTTGAATCGATAATTTTTGCCAAAAGCAATGCTGATAAAGGTGTTGAACGTGCTGGCTTTAATATTATTGGACAACCAGCAGCAATTGCTGGGGCTAGTTTATGAACGGTAAGATTTAAAGGAAAGTTGAATGGTGATATTCCTGCAACCAACCCTACTGGAAAATATCTTACAATCCCCTCTTTTCCTTCCCCGGCCGGTGTCCAATCGATTTGGATGTATTCAGCAGGTATTCGTTTACACTCCTCGGCGGCAATAATAAACGTTTGGATTGCTCTGTCGACCTCGCCGTATGCATATTTTATTGGTTTGGCCGCTTCGAGGCAAAGAGTTTTAGCAAGTAATTCTCTTTGTGTTGTTATACCTTGAGCAATATCCATTAGTATTTTATACTTCTTATATGCAGGGAGTAGCCGTAGCTCATCTTCAACCTTTTGAGCTGCTAATATTGCCTCTTCAAGCTCTGCTTTACCTGCAAGGTAAAAGTTGGCAATAATCTCGTTATTGAATGGGTTTTTTACTGAAAATATTTTAGATGTGGCTTTGAACCGACCTCCTATGTATGGGCTATATATTTGAATCATATCGTTAAACTTTTTTACATTAGCGAAAATATAAAATGTTTGCTGATATACTGAATTATTCTTTATCGGAATTATAAGGTCAGAATAACCTAACATGAATATATGTTCTATTAATCAATGCCTAAAACTCTTTTGTATGGAGTTTTGGAAGAACAAAATCAACTATCTTTACAGCTTTAAATCAGATAAGCAATGAGAAGAATTTTTTTTTGTAGAATTTTTTTTATCTTTTTCCTCTTAATTTTTTCATTGACAAGTTATGCTTTCCAAGGAAAGAAGTCAAGAGTTACACTTTCCGATAGCTCTCGTATTAGCCTGATTACCTGCTCTCAAGGGGATGAGTTGTATTCCGTTTTTGGGCATAGCGCTATTCGTGTTACCGATCAGCATCATAACCTCGATATTGTATTTAATTACGGGACGTTTAACTTTAATGAACCAGGTTTTTATCCCAATTTCGTTAGGGGTCATTTAAGGTATATTCTATCTGCATACCCATTTAAAGATTTTGTTAATGAGTATGTTCTTGAGAAAAGATGGGTTTATGAACAACGGCTCAAAATTAGCTTACCTGAGAAACAATACCTCTTCGATTCACTCCTGATTAACTATCGACCTGAAAACAGATTCTATCCCTACGATTTTTTTAACGATAACTGTGCAACACGAATTAGAGATATTTTTGATCAGGCCATACCCCGTAAGATTACTTTTGACTATAGTTCGTTTAACAAAGGGCAGAGTTTCCGACAGCTGCTAGAGCCAAACCTAAAACAAAGCCCTTGGGCTAAGCTTGGTATAAATCTTTTATTGGGGTTACCTGCCGATAGGGTAGCCACTCCATGGCAGTATATGTATTTACCCGATCATCTGCTTGCTGCTTTTGAGCATGCTTCGTTTATAACAGATTCATCAAAGCAATCTTTTGCCCAAAAACCTGAAGTTTTATTAAAAGGTGAGATATTGCCTGAGAAGTTTATTTGGGGCTCTCCGTTTCAAGTTTTTCTTTTAGTCCTTTTGTTTGCAATCTATTTATCGTATAAAGATTTCAAACGAGGAATAAAGTCCTTTTGGTTTGATAAAACGCTGCTAATAAGCATCGGTTTACTAGGCGTTCTATTTACATTTCTATGGGCTGGCACAGCACATAAGTCGATGGTGTGGAATTTTAACCTTTTGTGGACTATCCCATTTCACTTGATAGTTGCTTTCTTTTTATCGATTAAGAAACTGCGAAAGTGGGTAAATACTTATTTCAGAGTAACCCTTTTCGTATTGCTCTTTACGCTTATATTATGGCCATTCTTACCTCAAACTTTGCCATGGGCAATATATCCACTGGTTTTGGCATTGGCGCTAAGGTTGTTTGTTATCACACGTTTTCATAAAGGCATTTAAACACAGAGACACAGAGGGCGCAGAGTTTTTCTGATGACAACTAGTTAACAATATAATCAGTATAATTCGATTTGCTCTTATTTTAATATCGTTGGTAAAACCTGCAAATTTTTTTATTCATCTTGTTAGCGGTTTGATATGAATTACTCTCTGCGCACTCTGCGTCTCAGCGGTGAAAAAGAAAAACCCGATATTTCTATCAGGTTCTTCGTATATCATTCAATCTTTTCTGCTATTTGTTTCTCTTTTTAAATTCTTCAATACCATTATCGAGGAACTTAAGGAATGCCTCAATATCGGTGTTGTAACCTCTTGGATCTGCTAAAGTCTTTTCATTTCCATCGGCTAGTACATAGTATGGCTGCCCATTGATATTAAATCGGGTTATCTGAAAATCGGCATTTTTTTTACCAATAGTCTTCTTAACCTTGCCGTCGATTTTAGATGTTATCCATTCATTTTCTGGAAGTTCTTTACGTTCATCGATGTAAAGGGCTACGATTACGAATTCATTTCGAAGCTTTTCGAGCACACGTGGATCGCTCCAAACCTTAGCTTCCATATCTTTGCAATTTGAGCAAGAAAGGCCAACAAAATCGATAAATAGAGGTTTGTTCTGTGCTTTGGCACATGCCAGAGCTTGATTGTAGTCAAAATATCCTTCCAGACCAAGAGGTAAGTGTAGAATGTCAGCGTATTTAGGCTCTTCACATAGACTCGATTTCTCAGAAATTTGAGCTGATGAAACGCTTCTTGATTTATTGATAGCAGTTAGTAAATCAAAGCTATGGCTCGACTGTGGGGGTAATAGTCCCGATATTGATTTCAATGGAGCACCAATCATTCCAGGAAGAAGATATATAACAAAAGCAAATGAAGCAATTGCTAGGAATAGCCTTAATACTCCAACATGCTTTAACTCAGAATCGAGTTTGAATTTAATCTTACCCAGTAAATATAATCCGAGCAAAGTAAATATCGAAATCCAGATAGCAAGATAGACCTCTCTGCCAAGAATTCCCCAATGATAGGTTTGGTCAACGATCATTAAGAATTTAAGAGAGAATGCAAGAACTATAAAACCAAGAACAACCTTAACGGAGTTCATCCAGCCTCCTGATTTGGGCAGTGAGTTCAACCATGATGGGAATATGGCAAATAGGGTAAAAGGAATGGCAAATGCCAGCGAAAATCCAAACATCCCAATAATCGGCTTTGCACCGAGCCCCGAAGCCGCTTCAACAAGTAATGCACCTACAATTGGTCCAACGCACGAAAGGCTGACAATAACTGTGGTTAATGCCATAAAGAATGAGCCGATGAAACCGCCCTTATCTGCTTTGCTGTCGGTTTTATTGGCGAGGCTACCCGGAAGCACAATCTCAAATAACCCAAAGAATGATGCTGCAAAAGCGATAAATAGAACAAAGAAAATCATGTTTGTGATCCAATGAGAGGTCAATTGACTAGTAAAGTTTGCCCCAAGATTTGTGAGCGAAACCAATAAGCCAATTGAAGTATAGATTGCAATTATTGATATTCCAAAAACCAAAGCATTCATAAATGCATTAAACTTATTCGCCTGTTTATTCATAAAAAATGAAACTGTCATTGGAATCATTGGGAATACGCAGGGCGTAAGTAATCCTGCAAGACCTGCGGCAAATGAAATCAGAAAAAATACAAGAAGTGAAGTTCCTTCCTTCTTATCGGAAGATTTCTGTTGTTGGGTTTCACTTTTTTGTGGTTCTATGGTTGCTACCTGAACGGGTTTGTTGTCACCAACTTTGACTGTAAAATCCTTTTCGAGGTATAGGCACTTATCTGAAAAACAGGCTTGGTATTCAATGTTCCCGTTAATTTCAGTGCATTTTGCGGTTAACTCAACTAATTGGCTAAAGGTTGCCTCTTTAGCAAAGAAGGATAAATCAAGATTAAATATTTCATCACGCTCGGTAGTTGGTTTTGTTACCTCCTTAACCTTGTCAATAAGTTTAAAATCGGGTGTTTGCTTAAAGGTAAAGGTTGTAGCAATTGGACCACCCTCAGGCAGTGAAATGGAATATAAATGCCAACCCTTTTCGATGGAGGCATTAATTGTTATTTCATACTTATTCCCTTCAGTTTTTTTTGCTTTATAGCTCCAACTTATTGGATCTTCAACCTGAGCATTAGTAATTGCTGAACTTGCAATAAGAATTGCGAAAGCAAGTAGTTTTAATAAATTCTTTTTCATATGAAAGTAAGTAGATTAGTCGTTTGCTTTTACTTTGATATTCTCAAAACAGTGAGGTTTAATAATGCACAAAGATATATTTTATTGATTTATATAGATATTGATATAGATCAATAATTGAAAAATAAGACTTTCTTAAATCATAGTATGATTATAGATTTAGTCTATAAATAATATTTTCTTTTTTTATTGTTGTGATTTGGTAATGTGTTTGGAATGAGCGAATCTCAATCTAATTTTTTTTTAATATTCGTTCATCCAAATGAAAGATAGTTACATAGAATTACTAATTTCGCTTTGCCAAATAAAAAAATAAAAAAATAGATGAGAACATTTTTACTGGGTTTAATAATCATTTCAATATGCCCGAGGGGTTTTTCTCAGGAATCGAAAGCGATTCCAAGTAGGATTAATGCCAGTAATATATTTACTACAGAGAAGGAACTAAAGGATTGTTTAAATCTGTGTGATAATGATACTGTTAAATTGTTTTTTGCTTTATCAAACTGCAAAATTGATAGTTTGCCCGAAGATAAATTGTTAAATTCAATCTCTTTGCTAAAGAACCTAGCTGTTCGGCGATCAAGTGAGGCTGTGAAAACTGCAGCAATAAATTTTTTTCTTGCTTCGGTTAAATCAAAAAGTTCAGGTGTATCAACCCTATCATTTAAAGCTTTGAATGGTATTCCTTCTCGCTGTTTTAAAAATGAAAGTATTGATTCAATTTCAAGTCTTATTGTTAAGCATCCTTTGCTCTATAAGGAATCGGTTCTTTTATCTGGATATATCGGTACTCCTGTTTTTATTGAAAGCATAAAGAGCGTGTTTCCAAATTCACGTGCTTTTTCAAAGCACGAGCGCTGGGCTTCATACAAAGCACTGGCCCGTTTAGGCGATAAAGAGGCTTTGGAATTTTGCCTTAAGCGGGTTTCTACATTGCCCCTTAACGACCAAGTTGTTGATATTTTATTCCCCGATTTGATTTATATACATCGAAAAGAGGCTTTTGATATTCTTATTAAGGCATTGAATTCCAAAGAAACATTATGCTCATCGAGTAATCCTAACTCCGACAATAAAATTGTGTGTGGATATAGAATAATGGAAATGCTTGCCCCTGAAATAGAAAATTTCCCTGTAAAAGTTTTGCCAAGCGGTGATTTAGCTACAACGGATTATGTAAAAGCTTTGAACGAGATTAGGGCTTGGTTTCTTAGTGTTGGTTCAAACTATTCAATCATCAATAGGTAATTGGAATGAAGGTAAGGGTTATTCAATATCTATTAATGATTGTTTGTACAATTCAAATTAACAGTGTTTTTTCTCAAGATCTTTCAACAATCTTTGAGCAAAAGCCATTTACTTTCTCGGGCTCGCTGAATGTAAACCAAATGGCTACCTACAGAAACGTTAGCTATTCAAGCGAGAATCCATATTCAATCTTTCTCAGCGGAAACGCTACCTTCACATTCTATGGAATCTCCGCACCATTTAATTTTTCTTACTCAAACCAGCAGACCAACTATTCGCATCCATTCAGCTATAACGAGCAGTGCCAGAATAACCCCAGTAACCCCCATATACCTGTTGTAGTCAAATGGAGCGGGGTGAAGACGAGTGAAAAGTGAAAAGCGAAAAGCGACAAACTATAAGCGACAAGCAATAAGTGGCAAGCGAAACGCGACAAGAGATAGGTGGCAAGCGACAGGTGAAAAATGCCGTAGGCATGAAATGTCGGTAGAAGAAATAAATTGATTAGTCCGATGAAACGCCGTAGGCGTGAGATATTGGTAGCAATATGAGTAAAAGAAAAATTGAATGCCGTAGGCATGATATATAGGTAAGTCCCGTTCGGACGAGGTTAAACCTCAGCCGGATTCTCAAAGCAGGCTGAGCCTGCAAAAAGCAGTAGTATTTTAAGCTGAGAATTAGATAGTAAAAAACGATAAAACCAGAATTACGATGAGCAAAAAAGTAATGCAAACCCTGCTGCCCCTGCTGGCGGCGATGCTTCTGACCGGGTGCGAGAAGAAGCCCACCACGCCCTCCATGGATGCGGTAGTTGTAAAACAGATCGCCCAGAACACCGCGCAGTGCGACTGCGGGGTGAAGGACGATGGCGGAGTGGACCTCAGCACCGTAGGGGTGTGCTGGAGCACCAGCCCCAAGCCCACGGTTGCGGGGAGCAAGACCGAACGTTTTGAGAACCTGCGCACCTTCACGGCCAGCCTTACCGGGCTCACGGCCAACACCACGTACTACGCCCGGGCGTACGCCACCAACAGCGAGGGGACCGGGTACGGCCCCGATGCGACCTTTACCACGCTAGCCGCGATGCTCCCGAATGTGAGTAGCAGCTACCCGCACCACGTGACTACCACCACGGCGCAGCTCGATGGCGAGGTGTTCAACGAGGGCGGAGCACCCGCTACCCGGGGTGTATGCTGGAGCACCAGCGCAACCCCTACGATTGCCGACAGCCACTCGGAGGCGGGCACAGGGGTAGGCGTTTTTACTGCCGATTTAACGGGCCTCACCGCCAACACCACCTACTACGCCCGGGCGTACGCCACCAACGAGGGGGGTACGCGCTACGGCGATGCCCTAATCGTGAAGACCATGTACGGCACCGTAACCGACATTGATGGCAACGTTTACCAGACGGTGCTCATCGGTACGCAGGAGTGGATGGCCGAGAACCTGAAGGTAACCCACTACCGCACCGGCGACCCCATTGCCAATATCACTAACAATACGCTTTGGTCTAGCACTTCAAGCGGCGCGTGGTGCAGCTACAATAACGACCCTGCCAACGCAACGAAGTACGGGCTGCTCTATAACCACCTTACGGTTACTGACAGCAAAGGGTTGGGCCCAGCCGGGTGGCACGTGCCGAGCGATGCCGAGTGGACCACGCTAGCTAGCTACCTTGGAGGTGCTGATATTGCGGGGTATAAGATGAAGCGGGTTGGACAGGGAATCGACGCCGATAACTCCTGCGGGTTTACTGCATTGTTTGGAGGCCGCCGTGATTTCAAAGGGGGCTTTGATGATATCAATAGATTAATTGATATTTGGTCAACTACTCCTGCATCAGGTGGTTATTATGTTTGGCAATTGAATGTTAATGGAAATGGATTTAGCAAGTATGATGCATCTATCAAAATGGGCATCTCCATCAAGTATGATGCATCTATCAAAATGGGCATCTCCATTCGCTGCGTTAAGGGTTAAGGACAAAATAATTGCTAAGGTTATTTAATAATATTTCAAATTAGAATCTTCGATTAATTCGTATAAATGGAGTTTTGTATGAAAAGGATTTTACTAATTATTTGTTTTATGGTTATGCTTATAAACTGCAGAGCACAGGTAAGTAACTATTATCTTTACCTCGAGGAGCATATTGTGCAGCTTCCTCTGCTCGGCGAAGTTTAGCGCAGCGTAACTTCGTCGTAACTAAGCAGCGGTCTCCTGACCGCAAACAATACAGTTAAAGCCAATTACAACATTTTTGGCATAAGTTGTAACTTTATGGTAAGATCAAATAAGTTTTTG
>JANYLA010000036.1 GCA_025361485.1 Bacteroidales bacterium | reverse complement strand
CATTCAACAGACGACTTTATACTGATAATTGGATAGATGGGTTATTATAATGATAACCCTGATATTCTAAACAATTATCAGGTTAAGGGGAAAAAGAGTTTCCAGCCAAGTTAAAGGTAAACAACGTTGTGAAAGTTAACAGGTAGTGATAAAATGAACCCTTCTAATTTTAGTCCCGTAGGGACGCAATAAATACAAGAGTTTTGTTAAGTTTTATTTTTTTAGTCTGACTGCAGGGAAAAAGAAGTATAATTTTAACACCTATATTTGCACTCCAAACTTATCTTAATAAAACTCACGCCAATGCCATTCTCAGCCCTAGGTTTGTCTGCACCTCTTCTAAAAGTTATAGCCGAACAGGGCTATACAACACTCTATCCAATTCAAAAAGAGGCTATACCTGCTATTTTAAGCGGAAAAGATATTCTAGGAATAGCACAAACTGGCTCGGGAAAAACAGCAAGTTTTGTATTGCCTATTCTGGAACAGTTTCAGCATCAAACAACACCTTCGAAGAACAGGCATGTCAGAACTTTGGTTCTTGTACCAACTAGAGAATTAGCTATCCAAATAAATAATGCTTTTGATGCTTTTGGGAAATTTTTACCAACAAAAATAAAATCTTTAGCTGTTTATGGTGGGGTATCTATCAATCCTCAGATGATAGAAATGCAGGGAGTAGAAATTTTAATTGCGACTCCTGGTAGATTATTAGAGCTAATCTCTTCAAAAGCGGTTTCACTATCGGCGGTACAAGTATTGGTTTTAGACGAGGCGGATAAGATGCTTAATCTAGGCTTTAAGGAGGAGATGACGCAAATATTTGATCTGCTACCTGCTAAACGGCAGACCCTTCTATTCTCGGCAACGCTAAGCAATGATATAAATACCATCAATAAAAATCTGCTTCATGAACCACTTGTCATAAAGGTCGATGAAGAGATAGCCAATTTAGATTTAATTGAGCAAACTGCTTATCGTATCACCGAAGAAAAGAAAGGACCTTTGCTACGTTACATCATTATACAAAACGATTTAGAGCAGGTATTGGTATTTACATCAACGGTTCATCGTGCCGATATGGTGGCGGATAAGCTAAACAAGAACGGAATTGATGCTTCGGCAATACACAGTAAAAAAAGCCAAGGAACACGAACGGCTGCGTTAAGTCTTTTCAAAGCAGGAAAGATTAGAGTTTTGGTTGCAACCGACCTGATGGCAAGAGGTATAGATATTAAGTTTTTGCCCTGCGTAATAAACTACGAATTACCCCGATCACCAAAAGACTACGTTCATCGAATTGGTCGTACAGGTAGAGCTGAATCATCGGGAGAAGCAATTTCATTTGTCACCCCTGAGGATGAGCATCACTTTAAAATAATCCAAAAGAAGATGGGCAAAATTGCCACTTTCATTGATGGAAATGAAATTGATTTGAACATTTATTAGATATTCAAAGAGTTAAAGATTTAAGAAAAGTAGCAGGATATAAACTTGTTAACTTTTCAACTTATTACTTATTGGCTTACTTCAACTCTATCTCTAACATCTGCTTTAACGACTCCTCGCTAATCCTTTTGGCTATTATCTTTTTATTCTTATCAAGCACATAGATAACCGGAGTCGAGTATATATCGAAAAGGTTTCTGAAATTTGAGTTCTGAGCTGGATCCCAAACATTTATCCAGTTTAGATTATTCTTATTGATGTATTCAATCACTTCGGGTTGATTACCTTGTGTGTAAACAGCGTAAACCTCAAACCCTTTTGGTTTAAATGCATCGTATAGTTTCTTAACCTCGGGAGTAACCTTTTTGCAATGAGCACAGCTTGAATCAAAAAAGTAAACAACGGTTATCTTAGCGTTAATATCGCTTAATTTTTTAATAACACCAGCCATATCAGGCAGCGTAAGGTTTGGGCATTGCTTTCCAATAAGATTTGGCTTTAGCGCCTCAACCCGTTCCTTAATCTTCTCTATCGTCTTCTTATCAGCCCACCATGCTTGTCCCGTTAAGAAGTATTTTTCAGCAATAGCAACAAAAACAGCATCAAATCCCATGATGTTAGAGGTTGAAAATTTATTTCCTAAAAATTGTAAAGTAAACTGAAACATCTCTTTATTTGAGCGTGTTTCTTCAATAATCTTAATCGCTTCGGGAATAATGCTATCGGGTGAAGGAATTAAAACCCTATCGAAAAATGAGTTTAACCGCTGCTCAAGAATTGGAGTACGAAGCAAGCGTGGATCAGTTAATGGAATATTATCGAAGTAATGCACTTTATTGTAGTGATAACCCATCACCCACCTCAATGAATCAGCATTCTTAGCGTTCACAGGAACAGCGAATTCAGGAAGATGCAAAGGCAGCATCGTTTTTACAATTGCAGCAATCAGTGAATTTGGATTATTACTTATTATGCTATTCCAATAATCGTTTACCTTTTTATCAAGATCTTTAATCTTTTCCTGCATGATCTTAACTGAATCGGGCTTTGCTGAAACTGCCTTATATTTATTCTGATAATCAGTCATTGTCTTTTGCTGCTCAACCATAAACCGTTGATAATCGGCAAAAACATTACCCTCCTTACAGTTTGTAAAAGCTAACTTTTCTATATAATTGTTCGTTTCGGTTTTAACCCCGAATTTTTGAACATCGTCGATAAGTATCTCAAAATATGTTTTGTTTGGAAGAATAATCAAGTAGATACCTTTTCTCAGCGCAGAATCGCCCTGAAAAGCTGCAAATCCTTTTGAGTTAACCTTGGCAGTATCCTGTACATACTTCTTTTCACCCATATGGTAACCCAACAAAATGGTAGTATCCTTGAGACCATTGATCTGCACTTCGATTTTATATCCTTGAGCAAATACATTGGCACAAATAACTATAATTAAGCCAGTAAGCATGAATTTAACACTTCTCATTGTATTGATATTTAACGTTAAACTTATTGTTCGCATTTAAATTCAAAAAGCATTCCAAAAATAATAAACCCAAAGTAACAATAAAAATGTTTGATTTCATTTAATCCAATTCCTCATTTTCATTGTTAAATCAACAATTCTTCTTAAAAACTGTTAACACAGTATTACAAATAAAAACAAATGGATACTTTTTCAAATAGACTTGCTTTAGAAACCAGCCCATATCTCCTTCAACATGCAAATAACCCTGTGGATTGGTATCCTTGGGGTGACGAGGCCTTTAATAAGGCAAGGGAAGAGAAAAAGCTTGTGCTTGTCAGCATTGGTTACAGCAGCTGCCATTGGTGTCATGTAATGGAGCACGAAGCATTCTCCAATCCCGAGGTTACGGAGTTTATGAATGCCCATTTTGTAAACATCAAAGTTGATCGTGAGGAAAGACCCGATATCGATCAGATTTACATGAATGCCGTTCAGATTATCAATCGTAGTGGTGGTTGGCCTTTAAACTGTTTTGCTCTTTCTAATGGCAAACCTGTTTTTGGTGGTACATACTTTTCGGTAAGTAATTGGTTAAATGTGCTTAAAAGTTTAAATGATGCTTGGTTAAAGGATCCAAATAGAATTGTTGACGTTGCCGATGAATTGGCTAAAAGCATCGTAGGAACTGAAATAATTAAGTTTAAAAGAGATCCTGAGATACAACCTAACAATATTATTAAGGACTACTCCAATCGTCTTAAAAGGCTCTTCGATTCAAGAAACGGAGGTATTAAAGGTGCACCAAAATTTCCAATGCCTGGATTATTGGAGTTTTTACTCGAATTTGGCACACATTCCCACGATACTGAGATTACTGATTTTGTGATGCTTACCCTCGATAAAATTGCTTCGGGTGGAATTTACGATCATCTTGGTGGAGGCTTTGCTCGTTACTCGGTTGATGATAGCTGGCTTATCCCCCACTTCGAAAAAATGTTGTATGATAATGCCCAGCTAATATCAATTTTCTCAAAGGCATACAGGATAAACCAAAATGAACTTTACAAGGATGTTGTAACCGAAACAATCGGATTTTTAATCGCCGAATTGAAATCCACCGAAGGTGGATTCTTTTCATCCTATGATGCAGACAGCGAAGGGAAAGAAGGGACATACTACACTTGGACTAAGCAGGAGATTGAATCCATTCTTGGCGAAGATGCTGAACTTTTTTCGGTAGCATTTAGTGTAACTGCTGTTGGTAATTTCGAAGGAAAAAATGTACTTAATCGAAGTGCATCAAAAGATCATTTAAAATGCCTATTCTCTATCGATTGTGCCACTGCCATTGGTAAAATAGCGCATGCTAAAAAACAATTAAAAGGTATTCGAAATACTCGGATAAAGCCAAGTCTTGATGATAAAGTGATAACCTCGTGGAACGGAATGCTTATCACCGCATTTGTAGATGCTTTTACATCATTTGGTGACATTAAGCACTTACAAGCAGCAACCAGCTGCTTAAACTATATCGAAAGCAATCATTACTCCGAAGGTAAATTAAAACGAATCCTTTGTAAAGGTAAACTTTCCGTTGATGCGCTGCTCGACGATTATGCTCATCTCATTAAAGCTTACATATCGGTTTATAAGGTTACATTAGACCAAGCAATGATTACAAAGGCTGAAAATCTTGTAAAGATTGTCATTAGAGATTTTTATGACCCTGATTCAGGTATGTTCTTCTTTACTTCCTCGCACCAAACCGATTTGATCGCCCGTAAAATGGATCTAACTGATGGAGTTGTTTCATCATCGGGTTCAGTTATGGCTCAAAACCTATTTGAACTTGGAGAAATTGAGCAGAATAAAGAGTACACCTCAATGTCGAATCAAATGCTGGCAAATATTACAGAATCGTTACAGCATGGCGGACCTTACGTATTCGGATGGGCAAGGCTTATGCATTCAATGCAATTAGCTGCAGTGCATATTACAGTTGATTCAAAAAACAAAATTGACTTCTTGAATCAGATTCAAAGTAAGATAATTTGCCCGGTTGTTTTTCCGACTCTTTCATGCAACAATAATTCAAGTAACTGTTTAGAATCAACTATATCCGCAGTAAAAATATGTATTGGAAAAACCTGTTACCCTTTGGCCAGTGAAGCTGATTATTTTGTAAATTTGATAAACTCAATCAAAATTGAAATCTAGAGGTCAAGTTTTGAAATAATACTTATCTGGTCATTTAGCATGGAAATAGAAAGCATATTTAGCAATAATCGAAAGTGGATTTTAGAAAAACTAAATACCGATTGTGAGTATTTTAAAAGGCTCTCAGTTGGGCAAAATCCTGAATATCTTTATATCGGTTGTTCCGATAGTAGAGTTACCGCTGAAGAGCTTATGGGCGTTCAGCCAGGAGATGTTTTTGTGCATCGCAATATAGCCAATATGGTGCCCAATACCGACCTCAGCTCCATGTCGGTAATAAACTATGCCGTTAGCCACCTAAGAGTTAAGCATATTATTGTTTGTGGGCACTACTACTGCAATGGTGTAAAAGCGGCAATGCAATCGGCAGATTTGGGAATACTTAACCCATGGCTTAGAAATATTCGCGATGTTTACCGTATACATAAATCAGAGCTTGATTCCATAACTGACGAAGAGGAAAAGTATAAAAGATTGGTCGAACTCAATGTTCAAGAGCAATGTATTAATATCATCAAAACCCCTGATGCGCAAAAGGCATACAAGGAAAGAGGCGTAAAGGTTCATGGATGGGTGTTTGATGTACGAAGCGGTAAACTGATTGATTTAAAGATTGATTTCAATAAAATATTAGAAGATATAATGGAGATTTACAGAATCATTTAGTTACAAGATTCATATTCATTTCACTATCCTTGAAAAAGTATTACCTTCATTTTTTCTTACTTTTGGTGATATAATTCAACGATAAATCGATGAATAGTAAAATCAACCTGACCGAAAAGTATCTGGTTTTTAATGACTCCGTGCAGCTTGTTGCTGAATTTTATTACTCCTATTCAAGTAATGCAAAAGTGTTATATGAAGTGGTAAGGGTAAAAGACTCTACCCCAATTTTCATAGAATTTCACCTTGATCGGCTTTGGAATTCATTAAAATTAATGAGGCTGGTGAGCCCTCAAAGGAGTCTAACTTTATCAAAAGTCAAAGAATTACTGCTCAAAAATCCAGTGATTGAGAACAATATTCGAATTTCGTTGGTTTACGATTTAACTGCAATTCCTACTCTGCTTATATACTTTATTCCAAGCGTATACCCTACTCAAACACAAAGGGATAATGGGGTAATACTAAACACACTAGCTGCAAACAGGGAAAATCCCAATGCCAAGGTTGAAAACAGAACCCTTAGAGAGCAAGCGGATAAAATAATGAAAGAAACAGGCTGCTATGAAATTTTGCTTGTTAATGATGAGGGTTATATAACCGAAGGAAGTCGTTCCAACATATTCTTTATAAAAGGTGATACACTCTATACTCCACCACTAAATTTAGTGCTTGGTGGGATTACACGAAAAGTAGTTATAAATATTGCTGAAGGATTAGAAATCTCACTAAAAGAAGAACAAATTTCAATCGACCATTTAACCGAATTTGATAGTGCATTCGTAACAGGTACGTCACCGGGTGTTTTACCAATCTCAATAATTGACGATAAAAGGTTTAATGTTAACACGCCTTTTCTTCAATTATTAATTGAAGAATACAACAAAGTTGTAGTAATTGATATTGAGAACTTTAAAGAAAAAATCTAATGAACATTTCAATAATACAAACCGATTTACACTGGGAATCGCCATCCAAAAACCGAGAGATGTTTGATGAGAGAATAAGCACCATTGAAAGTGATATCGATTTGATTGTTCTTCCTGAAATGTTCAGCACTGGATTCTCCATGTCGCCCGAAAACTTAGCCGAAAAATGGCAAGGTCCAACCGTTAAATGGATGCAACGGGTTGCAACTTCAAAAAAGGTTGCTTTGGCGGGTAGTTTAATCGTTGAGGACTCAGGAAAATACTATAACCGTTTGGTTTTTGTTCACCCCGATGGTAAAATAGACCATTACGATAAGCGTCACCTTTTCAGAATGTCGGGCGAACACAACTCATACGATATAGGGAATCACCGCACAATAGTTAACTACAAAGGTTTTAGAATTCTATTACTTGTCTGTTACGACCTACGTTTTCCTGTGTGGAGTAGGAATCGAAACGATTACGATATGATTCTGATTGTGGCTAACTTTCCCGAACCCCGCAGATATGCTTGGAATACGCTACTTCCTGCGCGAGCAATTGAGAACCAATGCTTTGTTGTTGCATGCAATCGGGTTGGAAAAGATGGCAATGATGTAAACTTCTCTGGCGACTCCCAAATCATTGATCCACAAGGAAAAGTTTTGAATATTGCAAAACCAAACGAGAATAAGATAATATCAGCTAATATCTCCATTCAGGATGTGAATAACTTTCGAACTTCATTCCCAGCCCATCTCGACGCTGATGATTTCGTCGTAAAATAACTTTTCGTATACATTGATTTTTGTCTGATGTCTGATGTCTTATCATCCTGTTGTTCAAAACTTCTAACATATTATCTTAAATAATATCATTTCACTTCCAATTCATAAGATAATTTAGGAATATGCTTTTAAATATGTACATTCCAAGTTCATTCAGCTAAAGATTTATATACCTTCGCCGTCATAATTTCAAAAAAATCTAATTAGAATGGAATCAATACTCTCAAACCCTTATATATGGGTTGTTCTTTCTTACTTTGCTTTAGTTATTGGCATTTCGTTTTTAACAAAGAAAATTGCAACAAAATCCTCCTCCGATTACCTTGTTGCTGGGCGCAATCTTGGTGTTCTTGTATGCTCAGTTGTAATTGCAGCCGAATGGTTGGGCGGATTAAGCACCATTGGAGTTAGTGAAAAGGCGTTTAATACGATGTCGCTCCAACCAATCCTCTATAATATTTCAACAGCAATTGGTATGCTTATTTTAGGCTTTACCCTTGCAAAGCATTATCGCGAAAAGAAAGTACATACCGTTAGCGAAATGATCGAAAGTATTTTTGGTAAAAAAGCAAGAACAATTTCAGCAATTGCATTCTTAATAGCCTTTATAACCTTAGCTTACGTTGAGTTAACCACCTTTTCGCATGTGCTTGCTCCAATATTTCATATTAATTGGATTTGGGCAGTTTTTATAGGAGCATCAATAACAACTCTATATATGTATATTGGGGGAATGCATGCGCTAACAATTGTGGCCATTATTAACCTTGTAGTTCGATATGTAGGAATTGGCATTGCTCTTATTGTTGGTTTTATGGCAATTGGAAATATGGCTGTTCTTTCCGAAAAATTAGTTGCAGCAGGAGCGCCTACCAACTACTACAATCCTTTTAGTATGGGATGGACCGCTGCTTTCAGCTTAATTCTCGGTGGGATTCTCGGTGGAATGGCAGCTCAAGCAAGTATTCAACCTATTTTTGCAGCAAAGAATCCCATAACCGCTAAACGTGCAGCAATTCTTTCGGCACTATTTATTGCTCCATTTGGTATAATGACAGCATATTTAGGTCTAATGGCACGTAGTGGTATCTTCATTGATCCCTCAAAAATTATCGATGCAAAAGAGGTTCTACCTACACTGCTGATGACCCCTTCATTTATTCACCCAATTCTTGGAGGAATTGCACTTGCTGCAATTCTTGCGGCCATTCTATCAACAATAGGTCCTGTTAACTTTGCCATTGTAACCATTGCAACCAAAGATATCTACCACGGAATTATCAATAAAAATGCCTCCGATGAAAAAATTCTCAAAATTGCTCGTCGGCTAATTCTACTTGTTAACTTCATAACCATCCCGATGGCAATTTTTATACACGGTGCCGTTTTGGATGCAGGGTATTTCTCGTATGCAATACGAGCCATTGGAGCAATTGTAATCTTACTCGGTATTTATAAACTGAATTGGATTTCGCAGTATGCCGTTCGGTTTGCATTTATCGGTGGTACACTAGCAATAATATTTAGTTTAATTGCACGAAAAATGGAGTGGTTTAACATTGATAAAACCTATGCAAGTATTATCGCTACAATATTTTTTATCATCCTAGGCAATATCTATTCTAAGATTAAAAATAGTAGAGAGTTATCACAAAAAGCATAGATTAATGTTCCTTCCATTAAAAGATATAAGGGTTCTAGAACTCGCAAACGTATTAGCAGGGCCAAGCGTTGGTGCTACACTTGCTGAACTTGGAGCGACCGTTATCAAAGTTGAAAACCTCTTAACTTGTGGTGATGTAACTCGCACATGGAAATTGACTACGGAGGATTCTCAAACTGATATTTCAGGATATTTTAGCTGCGCCAATTGGGGTAAGAAGTCCATATCGCTTAATCTTAATACAAAAGAGGGACTTGATATTGTTTATCAATTAGTTTCAATATGCGATATCGTTCTGGTAAGCTACAAACCCGGTGATGCTGAGAAGTTAAAGGTTGATTATAAGACCTTATGCCAACATAACAATAAAATAATCTATGCTCACCTTACTGGGTATGGATTAAAAAATCCACGAGCAGGGTATGATGCAATAATTCAGGCAGAGAGTGGGTACACCTTTATGAATGGTGAACACAATAGCAAACCAGTTAAAATGCCAGTTGCGCTGATGGATCTACTGGCGAGTCATCAACTGAAGGAGGCAATATTATTGAGTTTGCTTAATCGTGAGCGTAACGGAAATGGTCAGTATATTGAGGTTAGTTTAATTAAAAGCGGTATAGCCTCTTTGGCCAATCAGGCCACTAATTGGCTGGTGGGTAATTCTATCCCAAAGCAGATGGGCTCCGACCATCCGAATATTGTACCCTATGGAACAATCTATTATACCAATGATGGCAAACCAGTTGTACTGGCTGTTGGAAACGACAAACAATTTTCTGACCTTTGTTCAATAGTTGGAAAACCAGAACTTGCAAAAGATCCAAAGTATTTCAGCAATTTCAATCGGATTCATAATCGTAAGGAGTTGAACGCAAAACTGCAAGATTTAATTGCAACCTTTGATAGAGATATTCTACTTCAAATGCTAGATAAGAAAAGTGTCCCTGCAGGAGGAGTATACAATATGGAAGAGGTTTTTAATCTACCTGAGGCGAAAGATCTTATTATGGAATCGGAAACAGGTTCAGGATTGAAAATAAAGGGATTAAGAACTGTAGCATTCACCTTTGATGGAAAGGATAAGCCAAGTCAAATTTCGGCGCCACCCCATTACGGCGAACATACAGTTCAAGTACTTGAAATGTTAGGTTACTCAACAGAAGAAATTGAAAAATTAACTGATAATCAGGTGATATATGCACGCAACAACTGAAAGTAAATCGAAGGCCTTTATCGACGGTTCAAGGTTGATAACGGAATCGTGTGTTAGAGCAGGCGCGGATGTCTTTATTGGATATCCTATAACCCCCGCCAACCTATTGTATTTATATGCTAGTAAGCGTTTCCCAACTATGCTTGCCGCTCCCGATGAAATAACCACACTACAGTGGATGGCGGGATTTGCAACAGCAGGTCATGTCCCCGTTACGGCAACCTCATTCCCGGGCTATGCTTTGATGGTAGAATCCATCAATATGGCTTACATGCAGGAGTTGCCAATGGTTATAATTCTGGTTCAACGCTTAGGACCTGCCACTGGAACAGCAACCTGTGGTGCTCAAGGCGATTTATCGGTTGTATACGGAACCATTTCAGGTGGTTTTGCATTACCAACCCTTTGCATAAGTAGTATTGATGATTGCTGGGATTTATCGGCAAAAGCCGTTGAAACGGCTATTAAGCTAAGAACTCCTGTAGTTCTTCTTACCTCAAAGGAAATGGTGATGACCCTGTTGAGCTACGATTGGTCAAAGCTATCGGAAATAAAACCAGCTAAGGTAAAGACCTTTGATGGTAAAGCCCCATATCTACCCTATGCATATAATGATAGTTTGGTTCCTGAATTCCTATCTGTAACACAAAAGGAACATCAGGTTAGAATTACTGCCTCAACTCATGATACAAAAGGAATTTTACAGAACACTTCTCCTGAGGCGATTGAAAATACTAAAAGGCTTCAAAAAAAGCACGAAAAGCATATTAGTGATTATACTTTTTTTGAACTCGATGAGCAGAAAGATGCAGATACATTAATAATTTCCTACGATATCACAGCTCAAGCCTCGCGTGAGGCGGTTAAGCAGCTTCGATTACAAGGAAAAAAGGTATCGTTCCTAGCTGCTAAAACTTTATTCCCAATTCCACACGAATACATTGAAATAGCAAGCAGATATTCCAAGGTAGTTATAGCAGAGGAAAACTTAACCGGTCAACTTCGTCTGGCACTTTTCGGAATGGCTGGACGCAAAGGGGTTACAGGGGTTAATGGAATTGCTAAAATGATTAGTCCAATTGAAATCATAGAGGAGGTACTTCGCAATGAATAATATATCATTCCTAACTGGGTCCGAGTTACCTTTTTGTAAAGGTTGTGGACATGCCACTATAACTCAGAATACTGAGAAGGCACTTCAAAAAATGGGCATCGACCTACTGGATGTAATTCTAGTTACCGATATCGGTTGCCATGGAATTGTTGATAAGAGTTTTCTAACTCATACAGTACATGGACTTCATGGTCGCTCTGTCGCATTAGGTGGCGGTATCGCTGCTGCAATTAGCAATCCTACTAAAAAAGTTATTGTTTTTGTTGGCGATGGCGGTGCAACCATTGGTATGCAACACCTAATTGGTGCAGCACACCTTGGTTTCGATATGACCGTTGTAGTTCATAATAATATGCTCTACGGAATGACTGGTGGCCAACCATCTGAATTTACTCCTTGTGGATTCAAAACTCCAACCCTGCCCGAAGGAAGTAATAAAGCAGGATATGACCTTTGCGAGCTGATTACCGCTGCAGGTGCATCGCATGTACAACGGGTAGTTGGTATTGGTGATTATTCCGATGTTCTTGTCAATGCATTCACGGCCAAAGGTTTTTCATTGGTCGAAGTTATGGAGATTTGCCCTAGCTATGGTGTTAAATCTAACCCTGGAATGAAGTTGTCCAAGCTGGTTGAAGACTCTGGTTTAATCATTAAAACCTTTGTTTCGGAGAAGGATAAGGTATACTCAAAGCCTGTTAACCCAAATCCAAAGAGTTTAATCTCTGATAAATTTGAGGTTACAACGAAACACACTCATAATTTAAGTAAGCCTGTTAGCATTATGCTGTCAGGTTCAGCAGGTGAAGGAATTCAATCAGCAGCCGAATTCCTATCAAAAGCAGCAATGATTGCTGGGCTTAACACAACCAAAAAGGGTAGCTATCCAGTAACCGTAGGGGTTGGTTTCTCAGCCTCTGAGATAATTATTTCACCCGAACAAATCCTTTATACGGGCTCACCAATCCCTGATGTTTTAGTAATCACCTCAGTTGACGGGTTAAACTATGCTCGCGCTGCAGCTGGTAAGATGAAGGGTGGAATATTGCTGATTGACGAAACGCTAGAAGCCCCAACAACTGGAGCACAAGTAATAAAAGTTCCTTTTAGAGAGAGGGTTGGTGCACGTAATAGCGCTATGTATAGTATTTTCTGGTACTTGAACCACAGCAATATCTTTGCTATGGATGCATTAAAGGATGTATTTATGGGGAATAAAATATCAGAAAAGGTACAAATCGAGACAATGCTTAAGTTCTAAGAGAACTTAATACAATTCTAAAAACAGTCATCTAAGGATGGCTGTTTTTTTTGCTATTAACAACTGATATTTAGTCCGTTATAAATTCCATCTTTAAATATTGATTTGAAAATAAACAAAATGACATTTCTATATGTTATACAATTAACCATAGTTTAAACTTCCCTAAACCATGAAAAATCAAACAATTTTATTCCTGTTTTTCGTGTTTATAATTTCATGCACAAGTCCAAGTAAACAGAACTCGAAAAAACATTCGGTCGACGAAAACCAATTGCTTGATAAAATTACAAATGCAGATTTTAAGGCACTTGTTGATAGTTTTACCTTTAGTAGTTTCCCCATTGATTTAAATACAACACCACTTTTTGCAGATGGTGAAGTTCCTCCCATTTTTCATGAAATCTCTTTAGATGGTATAAAAAAATTCATCAATCCTGAGGCACAGGATAGCAAGGGTTTCTATACAGGGTATGCCGTTTTTGAAAGTGAATATATCGCTTTAATATACTTTTATAACTATTCCACCCTAACTGGTGGTCTTAACTATAACACTTCTGCGAATCTGTTAACTTTTGCATTTGATGGAAAGTTAATAAGTAAAATATTCTTGGGTGAGACAAATACACGAGTGAACTCAAGTGCTCAAAGAGAATCACAAAGCATGGAGGGAAATGTTTACTCTGACAAATCTACCACTATAAAACTCAATTTATTTATTGAGGATGAGCCTTCAGGAATTGGTATTTCTGTAAACTTCTCAATCCGACCGAATGGTGAAATAGTCACTGGGAAAAATTCAGATATATTTGCGATTTCACTTAAATCAAGCAATATAGTTCAAAACATAAAAAAAATTCGACAAGAAAAGGAAATCAATACTCAAGGATTTAAGATTGAGGGTCAGGTTATTTACGCCACAGACGATAGCAGTTTCGTAATTGCTAATTTTACGGAAACCTATTCTGAAGCTAATAATTTGATTAGAAGATATGCAATTGCAACAAATACAACTGAAAAGATAGATTTGGCAGATGCCGACAAAGATTCGTACATCGAAGTTCAAAATTACCTCAACAGTACTGGGCTAGTTTACAACCTCTTTTATGGCAATTTTTCACAATCATTCGATTTTCAAGGTGATGGATCAAAGGATTTTGTACTTAAAGATGAAACAAATTTTAGGAACGAGGTTACAGCAAAAGAACAGATAGTTCTCTTTGATGGAACCAATAAATTAATACCTACAAATATTATTGCACACTCTAATTATAGTAGTGGTGGGGAATGGGAAGGTATTGTTGGTAAGAAGGAGACTTTTCAATTTAAACAGGAAGGTGATAAACCAACAATTATCGCTCTGGAGCATTACAACGATGATTTCCTAGGTGAGCCCGATAAACAGGTTAGAACTCAAATAAACTACATTCTTCAATGGAGATGGTCAAAAGCCTCTAGTGAATGGGAAACTGGGCTAATTTGCTCCGATTGTGACAATTCAATGTTTAGCAACTTTACGGATAAACTTACTTTTTTAACAGAAGAAAACAACGGTTTTGTTATTTATGAAAATTGCCAAGCTGGTGGGCCAAATTTTTTTACCCTCAAAAAGAATAAAACCGAACTTTCTGAAATGTATGTAGTTGATGATAATGAAGATGATATAGGATATAATACAGTTATCCATATAGCAGAAGTTGATCCATCCACCAAAGTTCTGTATGTTGGAAGAAGTGAGAAAATGGATTTAAATACAAGTGGTAATGCAGAAATTGGCTCTGAACTATCTAAATGGATTGTGAAGATTGATAAAAACAATGGAGATATTGTTAGAATAAACTCTAGTGCATATACAAACGATCCTAAAAAATATAAACTGATACCTTGTAAATAGAAATAACTAACCCTCTAAAACTAATGCTATGGTAGATACAAATGAATTTGATCGCTTTTATAATCTTAAGCTAAAATCTAAACTTGAAGAGCTTGAAGAGAAGCGAAAAACAACAACTAGCATTCACAATTTTAAAACTTATAGGCGCATTCTCTTGTTATTACTTGTGCTAATAATTATAGATGTAACACTGATAAATAAAAAGGCATTACCTGAACCTTTTATTGCACTTGTGCCAATTTCTCTAGTATTCACCATATTTTATCCATTAGTAGTACTCTTTAAAAAGGGATCGAATTTTACACCAATCAACGAAGAGTATAAACTGAGAGTTATTCCTGAGCTAATATCTTTTGTGAATAGCAACCTAAGGTATGAAAAAGAAAAAGGAATAACACAAGTAGAATTTAATAGAACCCAGTTATTTGACAATGCATCTATCTTTAGTTCTGAAGATTTAATCACAGGTGAAATAAACGGTATCTCTTACCGAATGGCCGATGTAAAAGCAAAAAGAACTCATCAGTACGATGTAAACTCGGGTGTAAGAAATGGTACAGTAACTGTATTTGAAGGGTTGTATGTAATTGCTACCAATCCAAAAGATTTAGGGCCACGGCTATTTATACGATATAAGGGATTGGGTAAGGTTTTAGCTGATAAAGTCCTTGATTTCTTTGGTGAAGGGGTTAATCAACTACTCGAAACGAATGAACCTAAAGGCATAAGTATAGAAACAGCAAACTGTGATTTTAATGCTCTATATAACGTGAAGTGCGAAAACGAAGACTCTGCAAAAGCAATTATTACTCCTGCTCTTATAAGTATTATGCTTACAATGAACGAAAAATTTAACAGTAAGATAGATGCAGCAAAATTATTGCAAAATCCAGTCAACGTATTTATTCAAGGCAACGAAGTGCATATAGCCCTTTTTGATACAGATGTTTTTGATCTCAATGTTTTTAGCTCGGTCATCGCAAACAATTACACACGGAAATATTACGACTTTTTAAGTTTGTCTATTGAACTGGCTGAAACTTTGAAATAATTTCAGCAAACTTTCTGCTTTATGAATTAAATATAGGGTGTCTCAAAGCCGAGACACCCTATTCTTTTTAACATTCTGAGAAAAAAATTCAAATACTCAATCCTCATCAGACTAGAGACTTATTTAGATTTTCTCTTTTATTTCAGAATCCATTAAACAACGAACAGATAGCCCACTTCCTTTATTGCTGTAGTACCCGTAGTCTTTACCAGGGTCGTTATCCAGTGGGCGGTCATTGGCCGGGTCATCATTATAATAGCACCATGCAGATTTCTGTTCATTACCTGATTTAATCCACTCTTCATTTGTCTTTGCTTCAGGAATTGGATCTCCATTTCGAAAAGTAGTTACATCAAGGTCTTTTGCTGCCCAAGTCTGTGTGCCAATTTTTATGGTAGCAATGTCTTTTGTTGCATTGCTGCAAAGAGCAATAGATTGGTAACTCCTTTTTGTTTTGTCATTTTGTTTCTGTTTTAAGAGTTAGTTATTAAGCTCTGATGAATTCTCGTTTATTTTATTTCTTTTTTTAAAAAGTTTAAGTATTAAGAATATCAATAACACCATAAAAATAAATGAAAAAATGGTAATAAAAAGATCTACCTGTTGAAGGACAATTAAGGCATCACTAGGGTTATTGGGGTTATAATGTACTACCAATTGAGTGTTTACTGGTAATTGACTTACCAAATCCTGCACCAATGTCAACGTTCCTTCTTGCGCACCAGTAGTTGTATAATTACTTGATTGGTATTCAACTCCGTTCACTTGATACTTGTATGTGATTACAGCAGAGTAGATGGAGCTAATGACAGTCTCTTTGCGGTTGAATTTCGTTGATACATGGGTGCGAACTTCTTTGCGAGTGCGATCTCTGGTGCTATGAATAACAGTTGTATCAACCTTCGAGGAAATTACAATTCCTTGAACGGTCGGCCAACTTTTTGATATCGATGCTCTATAGATTCCATACGAGCCGATAAGAAACATTCCAACAAACACAAGCAGTGGCAAGGTTAAAAGTATAATTACAAAATTGGAAGTTGATCTTTTCATAAGTATTTAATTTACATTTAATTACATAATAATAAATTACAAATTTAAAGGTACTCCCATCGTGTAATCAGATCAACAATTAGTTCTGCAGTGTATAGACAGTGATATATTCATTTGAAGATGAATATTGCCTAAACATAATTTTTGTAAAATCCTTCGTTATAAAAACTACATTTTCTACCTCTGTCCAAGGAATTGAAAACTGGTATACAATCATCCCTTTGATAGTTGTCTCGGATGAATTTTTAACTACACCAACATTCATTGCATACGCCTTTGTGGCAGTAGCACCAGAGCATATGGTTGCACCTTCATCCAATGTAAGTTTTGCATCCTTGGTTAGCCTTATATAATTATCCTTGCTGCAAGCTGATGCACTCGCAAAAGCAGAAACCCCATTCACAAGCACATCAGTAATCAAAAAGTTTTTTCCACTCACATCTTCAAATTTTTGCAAAAAGCTGTTGTAAAGAAATGCACTTCCTGATGTGCTCCCCTCACCACTATACAATACTGCAGTTAAAAAATCGGGCCAGTTGTTGTATAACCCACTTTCAGTATAGAAAACAGTACCTGCAGGTACAATGTCATTCGAAGCATATTCCCCGTTTGAACCCGTTGTAAATGTTAGTAAAGGGGTTTGTCCATCAAACCATGCCTGAACAGAACTGTACGCCTTAACCGTTACATTAGGCATAGGTGTATTTACATTGTTTACTGGTCCAATTTCTCCGTTATAGGTATTAAAATAAAAGGTGGAAGAACCATCGCCATCGCTACCGCAAGAAGTAAAGACTAATAAAAAAATCAAATACCAAAGTTTAGTTTTCATAAGGTTAGGGGTTAGGGGTTTAGTATTTTTATTAAACGAACGTTTAAGAGTTTTGTTCAGAAAACATTAAATAATCATTTATGAATTTAAGTTATTGTGTTTTAAATAATTACAATCATTCTGATTCGAATATTTGTTTTTTTTAGAAAACATCATCGATAGGTATACTATTAATCAGGAGTAAGATTGATATGTACAGGTAATACTATTGACGAATATATTGATAATCAATTTCCTGTTAATAACTAATTAGAATTTACTAGGTAGAATTATCAGTTGATTCTGATTTTATTGAGAGTATTTTCAAATAAAAAACCATCAAACTTTTGCTTGATGGTTTTTTTTGGTGAGTCGAATCTTACCATTACTTCTTTATCATTCTTTTAACCTCTTTGCCGCCATCAACTTTAAGTTGATAAAAGTAGATTCCAGATGCAACTCCTTGGGGAGTCCATGGATACGAATAGTCGCCTGTAAATATGTATTCATCAACTAGAATATCAACAACCTGACCTAGCGTATTGTAAACAGTAAGGTTCACTTTGCCAGGTTTTACTAATGTAAAATCAATGGTGGTAGATTGATCGAATGGATTTGGATAGTTCTGTTTCAATTGTGACGAAAGATCTTGAGGTGTTTCAACATCAGTAGTCAATGCAAAATTAAAGGAAACGGTCTTATTCGTATTGTTTTCAGCAATATTTGCAATGGAAATAAAAGAGTTAGCTCCAGCCCATGAACGCGAATATGGAGTGGTATAATCGTTAAATTTCGTTACCAATGATGTTCCAGGATATGCGCAACCAGCATCATTAATATTTCCAAAAGAACTCGCTGTACTACCTGGATATGTTAAAGCACCAGCACATACAGGATACATTCCTTGATGACTATTAGCATTAATATTGTTATTATTTACATGTGACGTGATATAATCACCATCAACATGGTAAATCATCATTCCATGTCCTGGTAGAGCGGCATCAAAACCAACCAATTGACGATTCTCGACTAGATAATATTCATTAGAGGTTGATGTATTAATTCTGTAGAAACTGTTTGTATTTTGTTCTGCATTATTCAAACTAACTAAATTGGCAGATTCTATAGTTGTGGCTGTAGCCCAACCATAATTAAATATCTTTGTATAAGGATTGTGATGAGCTGGAGTAGCACCATTACTATTCCAAGATCCACTGGCCATAAGATCCTAGTCTCCTGTACCTATAAATTCTTGTCCAGTACCGGTATAATCAGTATCATAAATATTTCCTTGCTCAGTTGGAGAATGTAATATTTTCCAATTTTTATTTCAACTTCTTTATAGTGTCGTATACATATGTGGGTTTTAAGCATGTGTCATCTTTACGATAGCTTTTTTTCTTAAACAAATTCGAAATTTGTTGACTGTGCAACCAGCAACTTAGCTGAAAACAGACTCATAAAGAGAATTAGTAAAAAAATCCTCATATTCATTTTTTTGGTCATCACTATTATTCAATTAGTTTTTATTTAACTTGATAAAAAGCAAACAAAAATAGTAGATTATTAATAATAAATACTATGAAATTTAATTAGTTGTATTTTTTAATCAGTAATCATTGAATTTTGCAGATAATTGCATAAAGGTCAATAATGACAATTGAGAGGGGGTAATAATGTATCATTTTAGTATTATAAGAGGCTGTTTAAAATGAAACTCCTTGCCGCAAGTTGACGAGGTATCTTCATGGAACTTATTTTATATTCACAACAAGTGGCTGGGAATATTACCCATATGATCCTTCGACTAGTTCAGAATCCCTGCCTGCCGCTAGGCAGGATAGGCAAGAGTTCGACTAAATAATTTTGCTTCTCAAAATTATAGTCTCACTGATTTAAATTCCTAGAAATAAAAAAGGAGAAAAAAATTTTTCCCCCTTTTTTATTTTGCTATAATAAATTCTACTTAAAAGCAGGAATCCCAGTAATTTCAAGACCAGTAATGAGTAAATGAATATCATGAGTTCCCTCGTAGGTAATAACTGATTCGAGGTTCATCATATGGCGCATCATTGGGAAATCGTTGGTGATACCCATAGCACCAAGAATTTGGCGAGTTTCACGTGCAATATTCAATGCCATTTCAACATTATTTCTTTTTGCCATCGAAATCTGAGCAGAAGTTGCTCGTCCCTCGTTACGAAGAACACCTAGTCTCCAGGTTAAAAGCTGAGCCTTAGTAATTTCGGTTAACGCTTCGGCAAGTTTCTTTTGCTGTAGTTGAAACGAGGCGATAGGCTTATCAAACTGCTTTCTTTCCAATGCATATCTTACCGCTGCATCGTAACAATCCATTGCTGCGCCAACAACACCCCAAGCAATACCATATCGGGCTGAATCGAGACAGCTTAAAGGTCCTTTCAAACCTTCAATATTAGGAAGGATATTCTCTTTTGGAACTTTAACATCATCAAAAACAAGTTCACCAGTAACAGAGGCTCTGAGCGACCATTTTCCATGAGTTTCGGGAGCAGTAAGCCCTTTCCATCCCTTTTCAACGATCATTCCTCTGATCCTATTGTTATCATCCTTAGCCCAAACAATAGCAATATCGGCAACAGTAGAATTAGTGATCCACATCTTAGCTCCATTGAGCAAATAGTGGTCGCCCATATCTTTAATCCTTGTTTTCATGCTGCCTGGATCGGAACCATGATCGGGTTCTGTCAAACCGAAGCAACCAATAATCTCACCAGCAGCTAATCTTGGAAGATATTTCTTCTTTTGCTCTTCGCTACCGTATTTGAAAATTGGAAACATCACCAATGAGGTTTGAACCGAGGCCATGGATCGAATTCCTGTATCACCACGTTCTAACTCTTGCATAATCAATCCATAGGAGATATAATCGAGACCCGATCCACCATATTCAACTGGTATAAATGGTCCAAACGCTCCCATATCGCCCATTTCCTTTACAAGATGTAGGGGAAATTTAGATTTATCGCAATACTCCTCTATCACTGGTTTAACGGAACGATTCACCCAATCCCTTGTTGAATTACGAACAAGCTTGTTCTCTTCGGTATAAAGATCATCAACCAAATAATGGTCGGGTGCTGTAAATTGAACTGTTGCTGACATAAATGATTTGTATTAGTTTAATTTTTAGGTTCTTCTTAACAATCTTTGGAAATAGCCCGAGAGATTATCATCTTCTGAATTTCCGATGTTCCCTCATAAATTTGCGTAAGCTTAGCTTCGCGCATAAAACGCTCAACGTGATACTCCTTAACATAACCATAACCGCCATGAATCTGAACAGCTTCGGTTGTTACCCTCATTGCTACATCGGTTGCTACGAGCTTTGCTATTGCACTTGCAGTGCCATAAGATTGATGATTATCCTTTAACCATGCGGCTTTATGAACGAGTAACCGAGCAGCCTCAATCTCAGCAGCCATCTCAGCAAGTTTAAATGCAATTGCCTGATGGTTAATTATCTCGGTGCCAAATGTTTTTCTTCCTTTCGAATACTTTAGCGCAAGTTCATATGCACCATCGGCAATTCCCAATGCTTGAGCAGAAATTCCAATTCGTCCTCCCTCAAGCATCTTCATGGCAAATTTAAAACCAAATCCATCCTCTCCTATTCGATTCTCCTTGGGCACTATAACATCATTAAACATCACTGAATGAGTATCTGAACTGCGCATACCCATTTTATCTTCATGAGGACCAAGTGAAATACCTTTTGAATGGCGATCAACAATAAAAGCATTAATCCCCTTATTTGCTTTTTCAGGCCAAGTTTGAGCTATAACAATGTATACACTGCCTGAATTAGCACTTGTAATCCAATTCTTAATGCCATTCAAAACATAATGGTCACCTTTATCAATTGCACTTGTTTTTTGAAAAGAAGCATCTGAACCAGCATCGGGTTCACTTAGAAGAAAAGCACCTATTTTTTCTCCGCTAGCCATTTGAGGAAGATACTTCTCTTTTTGGTCTTTTGATCCAAAAGTCTCAATCCCATAGGCGGCTAATGAATTATGAACTGACATGATAACTGCAACAGAGGAATCAGCTTTTGATACCTCTTCAAGTGCAAGTACGTACGAAATATTATCGACACCAACACCTCCGTATTCAGGGTTGATAAGCATTCCAAAGAATCCTAACTGTGCAATATTCTTTATATGCTGGGTTGGATATATTGCATTCGCATCGCGTTCAATCACATCTTTAAAAAGTTCACGCTGTGCATAATCACGAGCAGTTTTTTTAATCATCAATTGCTCTTCGGAATATTCAAAATTCATAGTGGTTGAGATAAATATTTTTTGAATCAATGGCTAAATGAACGCTTAGCTAGTCTTTTTGTAAACAATTGCAACAACTGTTTTATCGTCGCCACCCATGTTTATAGTCATTCCATAAGGTTTATCCTTTGGAATATTAATTTGCGCAGCTCCAGCTTTTCCGGTTAGCTGCTCCCAAATCGTAACTGCCTGATGTACTCCTGTACCTCCAGTTGGATGCCCCCATCCAATAAGGCCACCGGTTGTATTAAATGGTATTTTACCATTACGCGCAGTATTTCCGTTAATAACAAAATCGGGGCCTTCACCAGGTTTTGCAAAGCCTAACGCTTCAACGCTTAATAAACCTGCAACGGTAAAGCAATCGTGAACCTCGATTGTTGCCAAATCGTTGATAGTTATTTTAGCCAATTCGAGTGCTTTTTTAGCAGCAGCCTCAATGGTAGTCAATTTAGTTAAATCGCTTGGTTTTTCAGTAATATTCTCAACAATCTGAGCCCATCCGATAACCTCAACTGCCTCTGATTTTGGAATTCCTGCTTTAGCAAGTCCCTCTTCAGAACAAATTGCAATTGCCGATGCACCATCTGAAACCTTTGAGCAATCGAATACATTCAAATGATCAGTAAAACCTCTTGGATTTGGTTCTGTAAGAGCAAGTCCGATAAGATCCTCAACTTTATTTTCGTATTCTTGAGCCGTTGGGCAAAGTCTTGCATTCTCAATGGCATTTTTAAACCAAACGGCAAAAGCCTGACGAGTTTTATCTCGACCATACTTCTCAAAGTATGCTCCAGCACGGTTACTGAATTGTCCAGGAAAAAAATAGGCATGTCCCTCTTTACGCTCTTTGAACCAACCTGCACCTGCAAGGATATCGGCACCGTAAATTGCTTTAACAGTATTCTGCACCTCAACACCCATGGCTAAAACAACATCTGCTGACTCGGAGAGAACAGATCTAATTCCTGAAACAAGAGCCAAACCACCAGAAGCACAAGCTCCTTCAACTCTTAACGATGGTTTGTGACGCAAACCATCGTCAATAATTGGCATGAAGGCACCTAAATGAGCCTGCTTAACAAAACGGCAAGCCATGAAGTTTCCAATTACCCCTTCATCTACATTTTTTGCACCCCCAAGAGATTTTACAGTGGCCTGTCCAGCCTCTTTGATATAATGCTCTATTCCTGAACGTGGTTTTTTGGGATTAAACTCTTTTCTTCCTGTACCGAGTGAAATGGTATTATACCCAGCAGTCATATATATTTTTCGTCTCATAGCAATCTAATTATTGATAAATATGTTAGTCAAGAAAACTATTAATTGGCCCATAAGCATGGAAAAATCCCGTTAACATCACTGTGTTAACGTTTTCAGCATTGTCTGCAATTCCATCTTTGACCAGTGTTAAACCAATATTCTTCGAACTGTGATGATAATCCTTTGCAAGTTTAGCGCCCATCGTGTTCAAAGGTTTCAACTCATCAAAATAGGTTTTAAGCAATTCCTCTTTCTTCTTATTCCCAACAACATCCTTCCAAGATTTATGCGATGTTGGAAGTTTTCCAAGTTTCGCATCTAGCGTTGATTTGAAGGACTCAATATGGTCGTAATCCTTTTTATTTGGATCGTAAATGGCAACAGGCTTACCTTTCTCGTAAAGAAGAATTCCTGGTTTTTGAGAACCATCAGAGTTTTGGCCTCCTTTTACACCTAATGCCATAAGTTTATCGATTAAGGCGCTATGTAAGCTCTTATCATTCAATCGAGAGCTCATAACCTGAAGAATCTTCTGACACACATCAACTCCAACGTAATCCATGAGCTGAAAGATTCCCATGGGACGAATTAAAAAATCTTGGCTTATTCGATTCACAGCATAAATAGACTCTGCAAACGATAAATCTTTGTGTAATTCTTCAACTTGTTTTATTCCAAATAGTAAATCGCGCATGAAGTGACCATTTCCTATAAAGCCAGCAAAATCATTGGAAGGGACTAATTTTTTATTAAGATTTTTAGCGTATGCTTTCGAGAACTCAATGAGCTCCTTATTTGTATTTTTTGTGGTAATTAATTCAACAAGCTTTTGAACTGCAGGTGGGTTATAGAAATGAAATCCTAATATTTTTCCTTTTAAACTGGCTCTTGAATCGAGTTCGTCAATCGGAACAGAGGAGGTGTTGGTTAAAAACCAAGGATCCTTTTTGTTATTATCTAATATTTGGGAGATGATTTTAACTTTTATATCAGAGTCTTCAATAATTGCCTCAAAAATCAAGGTAGATTCGTAGGTAGATTCTATGCGTGTACTAAAAAGCACTAACTTAAGTACATCATCAACGTACTGATCGATTATCTCTGAATTTTCAATTAAATCAGAATTATTCTTATAAACACTTCGTAGCTGCACAACCTTTTTCTCAGCAATTTTTTTAACCTGCGTTTTCAGATATCCGTACAAACCGGTTAAAGCAGCTGGAGATACATCTATTGCATTGAGCACAAAACTTTTGGCTTTGTTCTCTGGTTTTAGTTGCAGATCGGCCATTTCAACCGCTGTAAGCAAAAGTATCCCAGAGCCCATTTTGCCAGCTGCACCTAAAACAGATACATTTTGAAGTTTTTCTTCGTAGTTCATTATAATTGATTTTATTTTTTTCTTATTAATTCCAATTTGGCTTTCTTTTTTCAAGAAAAGCGCTCATCCCTTCAGGTCCATTGTTCTCAAACATTTTTGAGAAAGATTCTGATTCAAGTTCAAATCCTCGATCAATTTCAATACTAAATCCTTTACGAATTACCTTTTTGGCTGCTCGTATGGCATGAGGTCCTTGCTCTGCAATCTTTTCAGCAAGTTTATTTGCTTCTATTAGCAAATTCTCGGGTTCAACAACCCTTTGAACTAAACCAATTCTCAGGGCATCTGAGGCTTCAATCATTTGACCTGTAAGAACTAAAAATAACGCATCGCCCAAGCCAATTAATCTTGATAAGCGTTGAGTTCCGCCATATCCTGGAATAAGACCTAGGCTCACCTCGGGTAAACCAAATTTAGCTTTTGTGCTGGCAATTCTAAAATCGCAAGCCATTGCTAGCTCACAACCTCCTCCTAGCGCAAAACCGTTAACCGCTGCAATAACCGGTACGTCAAGGTTTACCAGCTTACTAAAGGCATCCTGGCCAACCTTTGAGAAGTTGTATCCTTCCTTAACTTTCATTTTTTGCATTTCGGCAATATCGGCTCCTGCAACAAATGACTTACCTTCACCGGTAATAATTAGAACCCTTAAATCCTTTGTAGAATGAAGGACATGCAATAAATCATCAAATTCCCTAAAGAATAGACTGTTCAACGCGTTAAGAGCTTCGGGCCTTGAAATGGTAATTATTCCAATTCCCGATTCTTGCTGATATTTCAGAATTGAATAGTTCATATCTACCTGATTTTATGTATGTTTAATACAACAGTAAGTTAATCTGAGAAACGGTTAAATTTATGGAAATTTATTAACGAAAAAAATAAATCCTTTCGAGAATATAGAATCCCTAATTTTAAGGGTAGTTTAGAAGAAATAAAGATACAATTAATTCAATCAGCAGGTGTTGCATGTAAATACAGATTACTAGCAATAAAAAAACAATTGCCTCATGAGGATAGAAGTTAAAATTCCTATCTAAACCTCCATAATTGAGACCAGACCCTGCTCCAATCGAAAGTTTATCAGTGCTATAATAGGTTGAATCTTGAACTTGTCACTTAGAGTTAACAAAATCATTAGTTTTTTCTTAAAAAAAAATACTTAATCGCCAATAACCATTCTATACCCAAATGATATCCCAACAGGAGGTAAATCGTTTTTAAAGACTACGTTATAATCTGATTCAAGGTGATTCATATAATCATTAACACTGGAACCTCTCAATGGTAATAAAATAGCAAAAGTCCAATATCCTTTCCTCTCAGGCTTTTGGCGAAAATCTAATCCAAAGCCAATGGTTGTTCCGTAAAATGTTTTATTAAGATCAGTCATATTTTTTACAACAATCACTGCATTGTACCCATACATTGCCGTAAAGAATGGTTTTACTTTATTTGCATTTTCAGCATTTAATCTTACTTTCAAACCACCATTAAAACCAACACCATTGATTGCATAACCAACTCCCGCAAACAAACCCAAATTATTAATCGGATAAACCACTAGATTCCCACCAAAACCGCCATAATCAAAACCCATACCAAGTCCAAATGATGTTTTATCGGCTTTAATTATGGTTGAATCTTTTACTTGACCATTAACATGAGCTGTAAAAACTACAACAAGAGCTAAAAGAAATAATACTTTTTTCATCTATTTACAATTTATTGATATTAAAATTATTTAAAAAAATGTATGACATCATATCGGTTCGTGTATTTGTTGTGCTTGGGAGTTTGAAACTGCTCTCTTGTCCGACGGTAGTAAAACTACCAAAAAGCGTTAAGAGCTCCTAATGCGTCATCAGCCCAACTGCAATTAACTAGCTGTTGGCTGTAGTGTTTTTATCTTATTGTGTAGATTTCATAATCTTTATAAGGATTAAAATTGAATAATTCAATTCGCTTTTTTTCTTTAGACAAAAAATAATCATAAAAAAGAACAAATGGAATTGCAACTAAAATATTTAAAAAAATAAACGCAATAATCCAGAGTACTTTCTCCATATCAGTCAACTTCGATTTTATCACTTTGTATATTGCTAATCCAATGATGGAAAAAACAGCTAATACAATAACTGTCGCATACATTTCACTTAGAGCCTGTTTGAATTTAGTTGCTTAGAAATAAGGCCATTGATTAGCTAATCCGATAATTTTTTCTGAGCTTGCG
>JANYLA010000028.1 GCA_025361485.1 Bacteroidales bacterium | reverse complement strand
CTCCGATGCTAAATACATGCGACCCAAACGCTCGTCTAATTTGGGTAGAAATGAATTGATTTTTTCAGCTAATTTAATATCTGTAGTCATATTGTATTTTTATATACAAATGTACTACTTATATTTTAACAATTACTTAGTGATTTTATAACATTACGCCTTGACTCTTGCTGTAGAAAAACAATACACATCAATAGCGTTGCAATTGGATATATTATTAATACTGGCAGGGCAATGGTTTTAAGAACATCTGATGAGATATTTGAGGGTAATGTTGAAGTTAAAGCCAACATGTTTATATGAACGATGATTCCAAAGATGTATAGATAGCCGATATGCGTTGATTGTGGATGTTTTTTTCGGAGATAATGGTAAATAACACCAAGCATTGAACTTGAAAAGATTACGCTAACCCCCATTAACGCTCCCACACCTCCAATGTAAATGCGATATGAAGAGCTGATTACTGCTGAGAAAATAGCAGTAATAGGCCCTCCGAAAAGACCGCCAATACTTAGAATAACGCTTCTGCCATCGAAAATGATACCTTGTTGTAGCTGCAATGGATTCATCATTCCAATAACTGCAACAAATCCAAAAAGTATACCTGCGAATACTTTATGCCAAATATTTGAGTAATCCCAACGCCGAGAAATAAGGCTGTAGAGAATGCTTAGTGAAACAAGCAGCGTGATGTTGTTGATAAGCGATAAATACACCATGTTGGAGGTAACTTTTTTTTGAGTTTTAAGGTCAATATTAAAATTGCAAATTAACTCAAAAGAGCTACAAAATAAGGAAAAGATTGATGATTTACCTCATCAATTAATCTGATTGAGAACACCTATTTTTTTCGATAAATTAAAAGGGATTTATGCCAAATTGCAAACATGATAATCAAAATAATGGTGGTTGCAAAAAGTTCAAGATTTGCTTATTTGCTCTTTGATTTTCGATATTAAAATGTTTTTTTTGATAGGCTTGCTAATGAAATCGGAGCAACCACAAGCCAATGCTTTATTCTTATCTGCCTCAGTGGAGTATGCTGTTTGGGCAATTATGGGTAAATTGGGTCGAAAGCCTTTAATCTGACGGGTTGCCTCATAACCATCCATCAGGGGCATTTTAATATCCATTAGCACAACATCGATATGCTGATTCGATTTACAAATATTAACAGCATCAACACCATTAACAGCTCGAATAATATTGGTATTTACCCCTGTTAGCATTTCTTCTATTAGCATAAAATTTGAATCCTCGTCCTCGGCAACTAAAATGGTTTTGGGTATTTCATCTTCAATAGTATTAATAGCTGGCTTTTCTGCAATAGAAATCTTTTGATTTTTTTTGTAGGGAATAGTAAAATAGAACGCTGATCCTTTACCCGGCTCAGAGATTAGCCACATTTTCCCGCCCATAAGTTCAACATACGCTTTTGAGATTGATAAGCCCAATCCTGAGCCTCCGAATTGGCGTGTTGTGGTGGTTTCGACCTGCCGGAAGCGTTCAAATATTTCGTGATGCATTTCGGGCGGAATGCCAATGCCCGTATCTTCAACAAAAAATTCGAGCTCGTTGTCTTTTAATCGATAGCCAAAATTAACATAACCTTGCTGTGTGAATTTTAGCGCATTGCCAATAAGATTAGTAAGTACCTGAACCAGTTTTGTTTCATCGGTTATAATTTTAGCATCATTATCGGGTAAAAGATGGTTTAGGTTTAGGCTAACATTTTGTTCTTGGGCTTTCTGTAAAAACTGTTCGTGCAGTAATCTCAAGGTTGAATTAAGATTATTCTCTTTTTCTGCTATTCGCACCTGACCTGCCTCAATGGTGGCAATGCTGACAATATCGGAAATTACCGAAAGTAGTTGGCAACTGCTACGTTGGACGATTTCAGCAAAATGTTTACGTTTTTCGGGAGCCAAGTCTGGATTGCTCATGAACTCAGTAAATCCCATAATGGAATTCAAGGGTGTTCGGATTTCGTGTGAGATATTATGAAGGAACGCTGTTTTTAAGTGGTCGCTCTCTTCAGCTTTATCTTTGGCTATAACTAGCTCACGGTTAGTTTGATTCAACTCTTCGATTAACTGTTGTAATTCTTGGTTTTGCAATTCTATATGCTCATTATTCGCTTGGATTTGAAGTTCTGCTTGTTTTTGTTCTGTTATATCTTTAAGTATGCAGTGGGTTTGTTTAAATGCGCCATTTAGGTCGGTTCCAATTCTACCATCAAAAGCAATAAATAGAATATCCCCATTTTTATGAATCATTTCGAATTCGCTGTGTATTTTTCCTTGGGCTTTAAATATTGGGAATCGTTTGCGGAATCCGTTCTGGTATTTAGGGGCTAAAAAGTCACCAAACCATTTCCCAATTACTTCCTCACGTTCATACCCAAGAGTATCTAACCAAGCCTGATTGGTATCGATAAAATACCCATCGATGTCGAGCGATTGGTATCCCAATGGCGCTTTGTCGAATAGCATACGAAAACGTAATTCGCTTTCCTTTAGTGTTTCCTGAGATTGAATGCGTTCGGTAATATCCCGAATTGCCCCATCAATATGGTGCGGCTTGCCGTCCGAATCGAAAGCTAATTGGGCGTTAACTGAAACATACTTTACGACCCCTGTTTTAGTCCTAAGCATTAATTCATAATCCCTAAGTTCTCCATCTTTTTTTATTGTATTCAGGAAAATTACTCTATCATCGGGATTATAGTATAGGTTTGCTACGGGCGATCCGATTAGCTCCTCCCTGTCGAATTCGGAGAAATGTTTAATCGAAGGGCTTATTTCGAGAACAGTTCCTGTTAAGTCGGTTTGGTAAAAAACATCTTGTACATTTTCAAAAATTGTGCGGTATTTTTCTTCGCTTTCTCGCAATGACGCTTCGCTTTCTTTTCTGGTTTTATTCTCTGTTCTTAAGTCTTCTAAGAGGTTTAGGGTTGAAATGTAATTTGTATTCAGCTCTTGGGTTTGCTCTTCGATAAATACAGCTAGTCGTTCTTTTTCATCACGCTTGTAGGTGTTGGCGGCTTTAATTTTCACCATAGCGCGAATTTCTGCGGTTAGTTCGCTTTCATCAATGGGCTTAGCAAGAAATGCCTCGGCGCCACACTCCAGAGCACGGATACGGCTCTCCTTATCGCCTTTAATAGCTGTAACAAAAACAATTGGAATATCGCTTAACTTTATATTTGATTTGAGTTTTTGGCACACTTCAAAACCATCCATATCAGGCATTACAATGTCGAGCAGGATTACATCTGGATCCTGGGAGGTTGCCAGCTCAATACCTTTTTTACCGCTCAGAGCGTTTAGAATAATAGCATCGGGGAAAGCCTCTTTAATCAGCGCATTTATGCTAATTAGGTTGTCCTTATTGTCGTCGATGGCCAGTATTTTTATCTTCTTACTATCCATTTAGCACTTCGTTTATTGTTTTGAAAAAAACTTTTTCATCAATCGGTTTTGGGATGTAGGCGTCAAAACCATGCGCCAGAATTGATTCGCGGTCGGAGGTCATGGCGCTGGCGGTGAGGGCAATTACAGCGATATGCTGCAATTGTGTATCGTTCCGAATGATTTTGAATGCCGCAATACCATCCAAATCGGGCAGGGCAATATCCATTAGGATAAGATGCGGCTTGTGCTTTCTGGCCATTGCTATACCCTCATTGCCATTCACTGCTTCTAAAACGGTATAATTATCGGCAAGAAGCGCTTTAACGGTAAGCATATTATCGGGATTGTCTTCAATGACGAGCAGAACTGGTTTACCTTTGATAGTTTGTAACTCTCTTTTTGGTTTGACATCGACTTCTGTTTTAGGATTTACCATTGTTGAAACAGCATTCTGCAGCTCGCTGCGGTTCACATCGCCTTTCTGGATAAGCTGATGAATATTATTCCGTTTTAAGAACTTAAGTTCTTCTTTCGTAATATGCTTTGCAGTTAGTATTAATACTGGAATATGGGCAGTTGTTTCGGCATTCCGAATGGTTTTTAATATTTCAAACCCATCTATTTCGGGCATCATCAGGTCTAAAATTATGGCATCGGGAATGGTTTGAGCAATGATTCCGAGTGCTTCGCCACCATTGCGTGCAACAAGGATATGATAGCCGCTTTCCTCCAGGAAGTCTTTAATCTGTACGATTGCTGGTTCGCTGTCCTCAACCAGCAGAATGGTTTTATTGTTCGAACTCGATGGAAGCTTTGCTGATACTCCTTTGATTTCATACATAAACTCGGGAGCCTTTCTTGTATCAATAATTCTATTTTCGGCGGCGTATTGTAAAGGCAGGGTAAACGTAAATTCCGAACCTTTACTGGGCTCACTTTTTACTGTAATTGTTCCCCCAAGTAGGTTGGCGTATTTTTTGGCAATGGCAAGCCCTAAGCCTGTCCCGCCAAATCTTCGGGAGGTGCTGCCATCGGCCTGTCGGAACTCATCAAAAATATGGGGTAGGTGATTTTCGGAGATTCCTATTCCCGAATCGATTACCCGAATGATTATATTTTTACCGCTCTGCTTTGCAATTACTTCTACCTTTCCTTTTTCGGTAAACTTAACGGCATTGCTAATCAGGTTTTGCAGAATATGACGGCATTTTCCCGAATCATTGGTAATGTGCAGGGTTGAATCTTTATCGGAGTGTAGTAGCAGAATGTTTTTTTGCTCGGCCTGTGGATGTATCATGCTTACCAACTCGGAAATTAAGCCATTTATATCAAACTTGGCAATTTCTAACTCTTCGCGACCCGCCTCGATGCGCGAGATATCAAGTATATCATTGATCAGAGATAGTAGATGTTTTCCGTTACGCTCAATTACTTCGAGGTAGCCGTACTCCTCGTCGGGTATCTTTTTGGATAATCGGCGGTTGAGCACCCCCGAAAGCGCAATTACTGAGTTAAGGGGTGTGCGCAGCTCGTGGCTCATGTTCGATAAAAAGTTTGTTTTTAGCTGGCTGGCCTCGTTCAGCTGTTTCTTCTGCATTTCGAGCTCGGTGTTCTGCTCAATTAGCTCAGCCGATTGTGATACTAGTTCAGTTTTTTGCGCTTCAAGTTCACGGTTTTGAACCTCAAGTTTTTCCAAAAACTCTTTTATCTTATGGTATGCCAATATCCCTTCAACCCGTGCACAGAGGGTAACAAGTATTCGGTCGATTAGCTGAATCGATTGTTGGCCATACGCGCTCACACTTGCCAGTGAGATAATGGCAACCACCTCGTTATTGGCCAAAATGGGAAGGGTGATAATTTCGCGTGGAATAAACTTACCGCTTACGGTATGAAAAATAAAGCGGGTATCGGCGGGTATGTTTTTTATATGCTGAACCTTACGAGAGGAGAGTGCAGCCCCAAATTCACCTTCGAAACGGTCGGCGGCAAACGATTTTCGGGCATTACCATCAAGCCCTGTGGATTCGAAATGATCGAAGGTTTTTTTATCGTTACTCAGCAGGTAAATGGCTGCCATTTGCGAGCCAGTATATTCGGCCAAAGAGTTGAGCGTAGTCTGAAAGAATTTTTTTATATCGTACTCGCTCAGCATTAACGCTGCTAGAGTGGCAAATTTTTCGTCTAAATCGGTTTTTGTCTGAATGCCCTCTGCGAGGGTATTGAATGAAGCGGATAGCTCGCCCAGCTCATTTTCCGATTGGTATGCGCTACGAACATTCATATCGCCATCGTGAAAACGGAGAGCTGCATGAGTGAGCTCATCTATAGGTTTGCGAATATTCCGAAGTAAAGCATAATTGATAAGTATAGAGACCAGTAGAATTGACAGAACCAACAGAACCAATCGTTTATTCAGGGTGTCGCTTAATGTTTTTGAATTGCTATACAGCTCATCGCCCTTGGATATAGCAAAGTCACTAATCTTTTGCAATGAATTCAATGTTTTGAGTGCTTGTACTGGTGCAATTCCTCCTGAAACATGGCGAAGCCGAGCTTCCTCCAATCTCCCTGAATCCACTATTCTAATTGTAGTTTCGCGGATAGAAACCCACTTGGTAAATTCTCTGAAAAAATCATCAATATCGGCTTGGGGACCAAGGTAGCATTGGCGAAGCTTTTGGATTTCAATCGGAACATAGGACTGATTAACAGCCATTTCATTCAGAATATTTTGACGTGCTTTAGAATCCTCAGCCAGAAGGAAGTCCCTAATGTTTATGCGCATAAATAGAACGCTATTTCGTATTTCTTCCAACGCTCTTCGGGTCTTAAGCGGATGTAAATACATATTTTCGGTTTGCAGGTGGATTTGGCTGCTCTGAAAGTAAGATACTGCTCCAAGAGTTGCTATTAACGCTAGCAGTATGATAAAGCCCAGTTTGAGCTGTGTTCCGATTTTGAGATTTTTCAGGTTCATAATCTTCTTGTTTTTAACCACAAAGGGCACAAAGGTTTTCACTAAGGCCACTACGTTTTTTTAATCATTCCATTTTTTCTTTGTGTTCTTCGTATTTTTTCTTTGTGAACCTTGTGGTTAAATAGATTCTACCACAAAGGGCACAAGGGTTTTCACTAAGGCCACTATGTTTTTTTAATCATTTCATTTTTTTCTTTGTGTACTTCGTGTTTTTTCTTTGTGAACCTTGTGGTTAATTGTTCTATTTTTTAAATATCGCCGATTGTGGGAATACCTCCTTAAAATTATGTCGAATTAGTATATCCCTTTCGGTTTCGCCACAGATAAGGTAGCCTCCGTTTGCCCTGCAACCACTCGTTTTTTCGAGTATCATTTTCTGATATTCGTGTTTGTAGTAAAACAAAAGGTTTGCGCATACCACCAAATCGAAATCGCCAAAAATACTTGCTGGTGGGCATCCCAACTGCTCGCTGAACAGGTCGAATACCGAAAAATCGATATTGGCTTTTAGCTCTTGTTTTACGATATAATTATTTCCAAGTTGTGTAAACCATTGGTTAAACCGTTTTAAACTCAAATTATTTAATGCTTCGGCAGTATATTGCCCCTTTTGAGCTTCAATTACTTGCGTTTGATCCTGATCTGTAGCAAAAATTCTGTATTTGATTGTTTCACAATCACCGTTTTTAAGCTCCTCCATTAGCATTGCTAAGCTGTACGATTCCTGCCCGGCGGCGCAAGCAGCCGACCAAATGCGAATCTCCTTTTGCTTGGTGCTTCTTTTTTGCAAGGCAATAGATGGCAAAACGATGTGTTCCAATGCAGAGTACGTTAGGGTATTGCGAAAAAACTCGCTGTAGCTGATATGTAGTGAATTCAAGAAATATTCTCCTTCGTTACTCTTTTGCTCTAGTAAGGCACAATACTCTTGCACCGAATTGCAATGGGTTTCGGTGATTCTTTTCTGAATGGACTTGTTTAGGAAAGTCTCATCGTACTTCGAAACATCAACCCCTTGCAATTGCAGGATAAGATCGGTGATATGTTGGTTTGTTTGTTTCATTTTACAATTGAACGCGGATAACGCTGATTTCCAAACGCTGGTTACCGCAGATCTTTATTTCATTTTTTCTTAACTCTAGGTACCACATGTTTTTTTATCCGTTTTAATCTGCGATGCATGATGCATATGCGTTATCGGCGTTCTATTTCATCCTACTATCACATATTTTGCTTCTCGTCCTAACTCCTTTAGCAGCTCGTTTATCTCCTTTTTGAGTTCAATCATTTTTAGCTCGCGCCCTACCGTTAAATCGTGGAAGCGTTGCAGTTCTCCTACTTTGTCTTTTAGGGCATCCTCTGCCAGTTTTCGATCTGTTATATTACGGGCAACTCCAAATGTGCCAATTACTCTGTTCTTATCATCGAGTTGAGGTACAACTAAATCTTCAACCCAAATATATTTCCCCGATTGTTTATTTAATAATCGGTATAGGCGTAAGCCGATTTCTTTAGCCGTAAAAATGTCACTAGTTTGTTTTTCTATCATACCAATATCATCGGGGTGAATTAAGCTGAACCAGAGTTCAGGGTGTTGTATAAATTCATTCGGTTTTATGCCTAAAATTGATTCTGAACGATTGCTAACAAAATCGGGTATTCCTTCAGTGGAATCTGGGCTAATTTGCTTTATTGAATATACTATTTCGTTAATGTTCTCCAATACCAGTCGTTGTTTAGCCTCGCTTCTTATTAATTCTTCTTCCGATCTCTTCCGGCATTCTTTCTCCTTTGCTTCATCAAGCGCTCGCTTAACAGCCGAAGGGAGTCTAACTAATCGGTCTTTTAGGATATAATCCACTGCACCCTCTTTGATCAGCTCAATGGCGGTTTCCTCACCGATGGAACCCGAAACGCAGATAAATGGGGTGGTAGGGCATATCTCGTTACACAGCCGTAGCGCGCCAAACGCATTAAAACCCTGTAAATTGAAATCGGCAAGAATGATATCGTATTTATTGCTGCGGATTGATGATGTAAAATCCTTTTCGTTTTCAATATGGGTTAATTTCAGATTATACCCTGCGTTGATAAACTGATTTCGAATAATCTCGAAGTCGGGTTGAGAGTCTTCGAGCGAGAGTACGTTCAGTACTGTATTGACGTTTATTTTTTCGTTCATGTTAATTTTCTCCATCATTTGGTAACTCGTTAATCAGCGCCCAGAATACACCGAGTTGTTTCACAGCTTCAAAAAAATCTTTGAAATCTACAGGCTTAACAACGTATGCATTGACCCCCAGCTTATAGCATTTTTTAAGATCAGGCTCTTCGCGCGAGGAGGTGAGCATAACAATAGGTAATGTTTTTAGCGTTTTATCGTTACGGATAACCTGAAGCACTTCAATGCCATCCATGCGGGGCATTTTAATATCCAATAGCAGTACCGCAGGATTTCCCTTTTTGCGGAGTTTGAATTTCCCTTCGCAGCGGAGGTATTCCATAACCTCAACACCGTCTTTAACAGTAACCACTCGGTTTGCAAGGTTCTGCTCAGTCAATGCCGCAAGGGTTAGCTCAACATCGTTGGGGTTGTCTTCGGCAAGGAGGATTGTTCTAAGTTCGTTCATGGTGGTTTTATTAGGCATTAGGCAACAGGCATTAGGCAACAGGCAATAGGCAACAGGCATTAGGCATTAGGCAACAGGCATTAGGCAACAGGCATTAGGCAACAGGCAACAGGCATTAGGCAACAGGCATTAGGCAACAGGCATTAGGCAACAGGCATTAGGCAATAGACGTTAGTGGTTAGGGAGTCATCATTATGTTGTAATAATTTTATAATCATATTACTTGTATTTTGAAATTCATCCATTGGTATCTTATTACTATTGCCTACCGCTTAATCCCTAATCCCTATCACTTCCTTATTTTTGAAATTAATGATGTTAACATTTTGCTAATCTCTGTTGTTTCAATAAGCAATTTTTCTGATTCTACTCTTAGGATATACTCTAATCTTATGCACAATTCAATCTGTGTTTCTAGTTCAAACAAAGAGCCTCTGGCAATTGAAAGAAATTGGGCATAACTGCCTGATGATTGTCTTCCATATCCTTCTGCAATATTTGAAGAAATAGATACAGAGGCTCTTTGCATTTGAGATATTAATCCAAATTTTTCTTTAGCAGGAAACTTATCGGTGATTTGATAAATTAATACTACCAGATCAACACTTTTTTGCCAAACTATTAAGTCTTTGTAACTTTTTATCATGTTTCTGAGGCATTAGGGTTTAGGCATTAGGCAATAGGCAACAGGCATTAGGCAATAGACGTTAGTGGTTAGGGAGTCATCATTATGTTGTAATAATTTTATAATCATATTACTTGTATTTTGAAATTCATCCATTGGTATCTTATTACTATTGCCTATTGCCTTCTTCTTCCTATTGACTATCTGGGTAACGAAAAATAAAATGTTGCCCCTTTATCCACTTCCGCTTCGGCCCAAGTTCGGCCGCCGTGCTTAAGGATGATACGGCGAACGTTGGCTAGGCCAATTCCAGTTCCTTCGAACTCGGCGGTTGAGTGTAAGCGTTGGAATACTCCAAACAACTTTTGTGCGTACTGCATATCGAAACCAACCCCATTATCGCGAATGCTGAAAATAAACTCGCCCTTTTCCTCCTTACAATCAATATTTATAATCGCTTTTTTGCGTGTTCGGGTGTATTTAACCGCATTATCGATTAGGTTAACCCATGCTAAACGCAATAAATTGTAATCGCCATGAACGTCGGGTAAGTTAGCAATTTTCCAGCTAATTTTGCGATCTTTTGTCGAAAGTTTGATTTGCGATATTGAATCCTCAACCAGCCGATTCATGTTAAACGCTGATTCTTTTATTTCGGCACGACCAGTTCGCGAAAAGCTCAGTAGATCATCAATCAGCGTTCCCATTCTTAGTGCAGAGGTATTAATAATTTCTAGGTAATGTTGAGAATCTTTCGACAGCTGTTCGCGTGAATCTTTTGTCAGCATATCAACGAATCCGTTAATATGCCTTAGCGGTGCTCGCAAATCGTGCGATACGGAGTAGCTGAATGCTTCGAGCTCTTTATTGGTAGATTCCAGCTGGTTAGATTTTACATTTAGGTTCATTATCAATCGTTTCAGCTCTTGCTCTGCTAGTTTTCGTTCATTGATGTCCTGAAAAATCCCCCCTATTCTTACAGTTTGTGCGTTTTCGGTGTATGCCTTTCCTATTGCACGAACCCATAATCTATTCCCCTTTGCAGTAATCAATTGCAGTTCTTCGTCAAATGGTTTGTCTTTTTCAATTGCTAATTTTACAGCATTAGTAATAACAGGAATTGATTCGGGGGCATAGAAATTGATTGCCTCTTCAACCGTAGGTTCAATATTAAGATCTACCTCATGAATCAGGTACACGGTGTCAGTCCAGCTTAGCTTGTTTAATTTAAGGTCAATTTCCCATCCTCCTACCCTTGCAAGCCTTCCGGTTTCAGCTAGTAAATTCTCGCTTTTTGTCAACAGTTTTGTTCGTTCAAAAACCCGTTGTTCAAGTTCGGAGTTAAGATTTATAATTGCTTCTTCAGCCTGCTTGCGCTCGCTGATATTGGTATTCGTTCCGCTTAGCTGTAATGGTTTTAAATTTTTATCCCTTTTTACAACATTCCCCCGACCCATAATCCAAACCCAATTGCCATTCTTGTGTAGCATTCTGAATTCGGCATTATATCCCGTACTTTCGGGGTTATTTAAAACGGCACTAATTTTATCAACTGCGGGTTGAAAATCGTCGGGATGACAAATGTTTTTCCATGCATCAAAGGTCATTTCAAACTCCTGATCGGCGTAGCCAAGCATTTCGTACCATCGGGAGCTGTAGTAGGTTTGTCCAGTAATGTAATTCCACTCCCATATAGCGTCGGAGGATGCAGCTAAGGCAAGAGACAACCTTTGCTCGTTCTCTAATAGTTTTGTTTTACTCTCTCTTAGTTCACGTTCTGTCTCTTTGCGTTCCGTTATATCCTGAATGGTGGTAATAAAATAGAGCGGGTTATCATTTTTATCTCTTTGCAGAACGGTACTTAAATCAACCCAAACGATTCGTCCATCCTTGTGGATATACCTCTTTTCCCATCGCAACGATGTGTATTTACCCGATATAAGAGATTCAATGTTTGCCTGATCTGCTTTAATATCATCGGGATGTGTAATGTCCTGCCATCTTAGCACCGAAAATTCATCCTCGGTGTAGCCAAGTATCTGTCGGAAAGCTTTATTCGTTTTTAACTTTCCGCCAATTTCAGTAATAGACTTACCAATGGCTGCATGTTCGAACACATTCCTAAAATACTCCTCGCTAACCTGCTTGGCCTCCTCCGCTTTTTTTCGCTCGTTAATCTCCTCTCGAAGAGATTTGTTGGCTATTACCAAATCATAGGTTCGTTCTTTTATGCGATGATCCACATCGGCGTATGCGCTACGTAGCTCATTTTGAGTGTACATGAGTTTATCCTTCTCTTTTTGTAGCTCGGTATTTACCTGTCGTAGCTGGCTAGGGCTTGGAATTGCTAATAATTCGGGCAGATAAGGCCAAACCACAATGGCTGTTGCCAATGAGATAAATGCACAGATGGCGTCAACCGTTGCTTGCTCCCAGTTAATTGGCCACCAAAGTCCGATTACATGCATAATGTGAGTGGTTCCGCAGGCCAAAATAAATAGGCCAAACAGGAAAATAATCCATGTAAACGGCATGTCTTTTCGCTTTCGAACAAATACAATTAGGAAAACGGGAATAGATGCGTACGAGATAGCAATTATAGCATTCGAAAGAGCCATTACCATCATAACAAACGGGGTCATTTCGCCAGCATTTGCTCCTTTTATCTCCATATTGGTACCCGGCATAAAAACCATTGGCACAATAACGAGTATGGCAAGCGCAGCAGCAGGAGCGATAATGCGAGGTACAAGTTCTAACGATTGGCGTAAGATTGTTTTCTTTGGAGTAAAAGTTTGTACCTTATAAGCGCGTAAACGAAGGCTGTTGGTTACCACAAAAATTGAGCTGAAGGCCATGGCTCCCGCTGCAAACATGGGGCTAAGTAATCCGTATGCGGCAATGGGAATTAGCGCAACGTTGTAGAATAGCGCCCAAATTAAATTCTGAACAATGGTTTGTGAAGTTCCTCGGGATAGAGAGATGGCTTTACCTACACCTGAAAGTTCACCGCTAATTAATGTTATACCTGCTGCGGCAATCGCTATATCGGTTCCAGTACCAATGGCAATACCAACATCGGCTTGGGCTAGGGCAGGGGCATCGTTTATGCCATCGCCAACCATGGCAACAACTGGATGAGCAAAATTGCCCAATGATTTTGATGCTTGCAGCTGTTTTATGGCATCGGCTTTACCGCTGGGCAAAACTTCGGCAATAACTCGGGTAATTCCAACCTCTTTGGCAATAGCGTTGGCGGTACTCTGGTTGTCGCCAGTAATCATAACAATCTCTAGCCCAAGCTGGCGCAATTCGGCTATGGCCTCCTTGGCACCATGTTTTACTGTGTCGGCAACTGCTATTAGACCAATTAATTTTGAAGTTTCAGAACTATTCGCTTTACTTTTTGCCAAAACCATAACGGTTTTACCTTCGCCTTGCAGTTTCAAAATGTCTGCTTCAATTGGTTCAATATTGATACCCTCGTTCTGCATCATCCGAGGATTTCCAACAATGATATTATGATCTTCCACAATAGCCCGAATTCCAAAACCGCTATGCGCTCGGAATTGGCTCGGCTCATTAAGGGTTAACCCCTTTTCTTGTGCCGCCTTTATTATCGCGCGACCTAAAGGATGCTCCGAACCTTGCTCGGCGCTGGCCGCCATGCGAAGAACCTCTTCCTTCGTGTTGGTTTTATCTAATGAAATGATTTCGGTAACTTCTGGCTCGCCTCGCGTAATTGTACCCGTTTTATCGAGCACCACGATATTAATCTTCCCTGCTCGTTCAAGCGTTTCGCTGTTTTTGAAGAGGATACCATTTTCAGCTCCTTTTGATGTGCCCACCATTATTGCAGTTGGTGTAGCCAAGCCAATTGCGCAAGGACAGGCAATAACCACTACTGCAATGGCATTTATCATCGCTCCAGTCCAGTCCATATGGGCTACGTAAACCCAACCTATAAATGTGAACAGGGCAATTCCGATGATTATCGGAACAAAATATTTGCCCACCTCATCGGCCAGCTTTTGAATGGGCGCTTTGCTTCCCTGTGCTTGCTGCACAAGCTTTACAATCTGCGACAGTGTTGTATTCTTGCCAACTTTTGTGGCTTCGAATTTGATTAATCCTTCGCGGTTTATCGTTGCACCGATAACAATATCGCCGGGACCTTTGCTAACGGGCATCGATTCGCCAGTAATCATCGATTCTTCAAATGCCGATCGGCCTTCGCTGATAATACCGTCAACGGGAACTTTTCCGCCGGGACGAACTATAATGGTATCGCCAACTTCAACCCCTTCAACGTTTATTTCTGTTTCGACACCATTCCGAACCACGAAAGCTGTTTTGGCTTTTAAGTTCATCAGGGCTTTCAGCGCATCGGAGGTTTTGCCTTTGGCTCGCGTTTCGAGATATTTGCCAAGTCGTATTAAGGTGATAATTGCTGCTCCCGTTTCGTAGTAAACATTTGGGCTATCAATAATTTTTATGGTGACAAGTAAACTGGAAAAATATGCCACAGATGAACCGAGCATGATGAGAACATCCATATTTGCGCTGCCGTAACGAAGGCTTTTAAATGCTCCGATATAAAAATGCCAACCCACAATAAACTGCACAACCGTTGCGGCAAATAGCATTGCAAACTGATCGTATTCAAATCCAACGATTTTAAAGTCGTGCAGCATGCTGTAAATGACCAAAGGAACTGTAAAAATAAGCCCGAGCAGGAGCAAGCGCTTTTGCTTGTCGAGTTCCGATGCTCGCACTTTGGCTTCAACGTCATCAATCTCCTCGGTTTCGGCGGCTTGAACAAGATCAAATCCCGCTTTACGGATTACTCCTGCAAGTTCGGCAACGCTTACCACTCCAGGGATGTACTCCAGCGAGGCATGTTCTGTACTATAGCTTACGGTGCAGCTTAACACACCATTCTGTTTAATGAGGATTTTCTCCAAGGTTAGCGCATCGGTATTATCCTGCATACCGGTTATGGGTAGTTCTAGTTTACCAATGGCTACGCCATATCCAACATTACGAACTAAAGCAATAATATCTAACTCGCTAATCTGTGATGGGTCAAAGGATACGTTCAACTTCTCGCTAGCGAAATCGACGTTGGCCTCAGAAACGCCATTCATTTTGCGCACATTCGTTTCGATACTCATTGCGCAATTGCTGCACGAGAGACCCGTAACGGGCATGGTGGTGATTTTGATACTACTCATTGTACAACCTTTATTTATGGATGTAAATCTTTAAGTTAGCTCTAGTACATTTTCAAGACCTTGCCTGCCGATAGGTATTGTGTGTTAAAAGAGTTCTCATAAATTTACACTACTGTCCGACAAAAATAATTATGTCCCTACGGGACATGTGGCAAAAAGCTAACTCTTTATCTACCAGCATTATGTCCCTACGGGACTGTCCCGTTATGGACTCAATATTGGTAGAATATAAAGTAACCCCTAGTTTTTTAAGTCCCGATAGGGACGCAATAGAATTAAGGGTTTTAGCAACTCTAAAAAGATTTTATCGGACACTAGTGATAAATTTACTTTTAAAATTTAAACAATTACTTCTCCCCATGACAGCATGAGGGAATAACTTTTGAATTATCAATTGAACTTGTTTTCACTATTCCTTTGTTAAGCATTATCGAGCCTAAGACGATTAGGATAATTCCTGACGCTTGGATGAAACGACGGGTCATAGTGTTGGATAGCAAGCGAGCAAGAACTCCAAAACCAAACAATGCCGGTAATGTGCCTAACCCGAAAATGGTTAAGAATTTAGCACCTTCAATCGCACTTCCATTGCCTGCTGCCAATACATACATTACCTGTAGTGGTCCGCAACCAATTATAAAACCGGAGAAGAATCCGATATAAAAAGGACTATTCGTTTGTCTCTTTTTTTCAGCTGTAAACCGTGTAATAAATTTGGGTTGCTTTACTCGAAAATATTTTAAAACGGACAAGATGTTAAGCATATTCAGCCCATACAAGATTAAAAAAGTTCCTGCTAAGCTTAAGCTAATACCGCTTACTAGCGGAGTAATTCGAAACAGCGATCCAGCAAAACCAAACATTGCACCGAGCATTGCATACGATAATGTTTTACCAATTCCATACAAAACGTGTGAACGGATTATAGATCGGTTTTGTTCAACATCTTTTGTAGTAAAACCTATAATGAAACTGCCGCACATTCCAATACAATGCAACCCGGTAAGCAGACCAACCATAAATATCATTACGGCACTTGTATTAGAATTTACTTCGGGTAAAATCAACCGATGTCCAATATTTCGGGCAAGTATAATAGCTATTGCTAATCCGATTAAGGCAAGAACTGAAAGGGCAATTTTTGAGTCTTTTTGTTTTTTGCTGCTCGGCGATAATTCAAAAGGATAACCAGCGGCAAAACAAGCCTTTTGAATATGTACCAAGTTGGTTTTATTGGTATTATAGGTAACTTTAACCGTGGATTTAATGTAGTCCGCTTTAACGTAAGCAACTCCTTCGAGCTTACCAACGACCTCTTCAATAATGGTTTCGCAACCGTTACAATTCATCCCGGTTATGCGGAATTCATTTGTAACTTCTTCTTTTTGGAGAAGGGTTTCGGTTGCTGTTTGTTTCATTGTTTTATTTTAAAATTGTCTAAATATCTCATTGTCAAATTTTTCAGTTTTTCCATGAATTACATATTTATCCTCCTTACCCGCTTGATTCAGTAGGTCGTTTATCTCTTTTTTGAGGGAGATCATTTTTAGCTCACGGTCAATAAAATGGCCATTTAATATTTCGAGATGATTGGTCTTCTTCTTTAATGCCTCCTCGGCCAGCTTGCGCTCGGTGATATTGCGAAAATTAATTACGATGGATTCAACGCTTGGGTCGGCAAGTAAATTGCTGAATATGCTTTCAACCCATATCAAATTGCCATTCTTATCGGCAATCCGATATTGGAGCATTGGGACGTACTCAGGATCTTCAAATAATCTTGCCAAGTGCGATAGCACCATATTCAAATCATCGGGATGAGTAATTGTATCGGGATGAACCAAAATTTCTTCCGTGAGGGTATATCCGAATATTTTTCTTGCTGCTGGGCTAACAAACGTAAAGTGTCCCTCAGCGTTGATTAGTACAACCCCATCGGGAGCTTTTTCAATTAAGGCTTTATAGTGCGAACCTATTTTTTGAACTTTTTCCTCAATTTTTTTACGCTCGGAAATGTCTCTATTTACACCTTGAAAGCCAATTATGCTACCGCTTCTGTCTCGAACAGACGAGATGTTCATTGCAACCCATATCGTTGAACCATCAGCCCGGTAGTGCTCGGCTTCAATTATTCGTGTTCTATTCTTATCGCAATTCGGATCTTTTTCTTTCTCAAACTCTTCAAGTTGTATTGCTTTAATTCGTTTTAGCGAATCGGGTGTAATTCTCTCTTCAACAGGCGTATTCATTTGTTTATTAGCAGGTATTCCTAATAATTTTTCAACGGAAGGGCTTATATATGTAACATTTAGGTTTAGGTCTGAGGTCCACACTACATCCGAAATATTTTCAGCTATCTGACGATATTTTTCCTCGCTCTCGCGTAAAGCCAATTCCACCAGTTTCCGCTCGGTAATATTTTTCGAAACGCACGAAACGAAAATTATTTGTCCCTGATCGTTCTTAATCGGATCGGCAATTGTTAGGTAGTACCGAACCTCGCCTGTTGGGGTAGTCACTTTAACATCAATTTCACCCTTTTGCTCAGTTTTAAATACATGACGAACCAGCGTAAGCCGCTTTTCAGCCTCATCATGCGAGAAAATAGAATGTGGTTTTTTACCAATGATGTCTTCTGGCGTTTTTCCAAAAGGAGTAGCAAACGCTTCGTTCACAAATCGGTAAGTTTCGTCGGGGTTAAAGCTAAATATTGGGTCGCTTGAGTACTGGACCAAGCTGCGGTATTTCTCCTCGCTTACCTTTAATTGTTCTGTGGCTTTCTCCCTCTCAGCTATTTCTGTTTTTAGGAGCAAGTTTTTGTATGCTCTTTCAGATAGCTCATTAGCAAAAGCAAACAGCATATTCGACACTTTATTAAACTGCTCTTTAGACATTACCGGAACTTCGGCTAGCGCATCCATAAAATCTTTTTGGTTTGCACCAATTTCATCGGCGTACTTTAGCATGCGCTTCTCATCCAGATCCTCATTTCGCACCTGACCAATTAACCAGTTGGCAATGTGTTGCCCGCCAATGGTAATGATAGCACCAGCATCCCATAAACCACCGCTAAGGCAAGGTTGTACAATTGGTCCCGAGGGATTATGCTGACCGAGTAATGCGTCGGATTTAAAGCAATTTTTAAGCCCTTTATCGGTTTTGCGGATAATTTGGCTACACAGCCTGCAAAAATTACTCGGTTTGGTAATGGGCGTACCATCGGGTTGTGTAATGATTGATGCAACACCATTTGCATCGGAGAATAAATCCTGTAAGCGTTGAATATCTTCAAGTACAAAAATATCGACAAACTGAATCTCGTTTGCTATATCTGTTTGTAATGCGACTTCTTTAGTGTTCATAATAAATATTTTAAAAAATTAACCCAAACCCCTTAAAAAAGGGGCTAAAACAGTTTCTATTAACTCGATTGATCTTTCATTTTATTTTTAGTCTTTCAATTTACTATGCTCTGTTAGCCCTCCTTGTTTAAGGAGGGTTGGGAGGTTTTGTAATCAAATTCCCTCATTGTCTTATTGGCAAGGTGAAATAAAACGTTGTTCCTTTTCCCTCTTTGCTTTCGGCCCAAATTTTACCATCATGTTTTTCCACAAATTCTTTACAAATCAATAACCCTAAACCTGTACCGCTTTCGTTTGCAGTTCCTTTGGTGGTGTGTGGTTGCGAAACATCAAAAAGTTTATTAAGAATTTCAGGGGACATTCCAATTCCGTTATCCTTAACCGAAATGGTTAGGCTTGAATCTCCTTGCTCGGTATAAACATCAACTACTCCAGCGCTATTGCTGAACTTTATTGCATTCGAGATTAGGTTTCGCAGAATCGTTTTTAGCATATCGGCGTCGGCAAAAACGTTTGTTTTCGAATCGTTAAAAGGATGGATTGTGATGTTCTTACTAATCGCCGTTAAGCTTAAATTCTCAACAACATCGGTGCAGATTTCCGAAAAATTCAATGCTTGTGGTTTGAAAGGAATTTTGCCCGATTGCGCCCGTGCCCACATCAACAAATCTTCTAGTAGATTGTAAAAGTGCTGTGCAGAATTATTAATAATACCTATCTGTTTCTCAATTTTAGCAATCTCGTAGGTGTGAATATTTTCTGTTAGGAGTTCTAAAAAGCCAAGTATTGAGTTAAATGGATTTTTGAGATCGTGGGCAAGGATTGACATAAAACGATCCTTATCGATACTTAACCTTTCAAGCTCTTTGTTTTTCATATTGATTTCAGTTTCGGATCGCTTGCGTTCGGTAATATCGCTTAGGATGCCAACCATCCGCAACGCTTTGCCATCGGTAGCTCGTTCAACAACTTTTCCGCGGGTTGAAACCCACTTCCAGCTACCCGATTTCATTTTCATTCGGAGATCAATACTAAAACCTTTTCCGTTTTCAATGCTTTGCTGCAATTCCTTTTCAACCCTTTCGAGTTCTTCGGGATGAACCAAGAGTCGCCATGATTCGTAGCTGGCTTTAAACTCCTTAAACTCAAATTCGAGAAGCGAATAGTAGTTAGGGCTAAAAAAAGCATCTCCAGTTTGAATGTTCCAATCCCAAAGTCCATCATTTAGAGCGTCGAGGGTAAGAGCAAATCGCTTTTCGCTCTCCTTTATTATTTCTTCGATTTTCATTCGTTCAAGCTCTGCCGAAGCACGAATTGAAACGAGTTTAAGAAGGTCTTCAGCTTCTTTTTGATTACTTAGCGGTATTTTCTTAATTACTGCAATCAGTCCAATTGGTGCGCCGGTATGACTCCATAATGTAACACCTACATAGCTTTCGGCTTTTAGATCAATCAGAACGGTGTCGCGTGGAAAAAATTTGGTTACGCTTGCCGGGAAACAGCACACCTGTTTACCTACAACATCGCCACAAGGAGTATCTTTCAAGGCGTACACAACATTATCCTCGAAATTACCATCGTTCCAAACAGCCAAGGTTCGAGCGTTTAACCCATCACCCTCTAAAATGTCGATACAAACAAAATTTGCATCTAGCGCCGAAGCTAAGTGTTGAGCAAGTTTTGCGAAAAAATCTTTGCCATGATCTATACTTGTATACTGGGCAAGAAAGGTAAGCGTTTCAGCATTTCTTTGGTCCCTCTTTTCTTCTTCTTTGCGCGAGGTGATATTGCGGGTAACACTTATCAAATGGGGAATATTATCAAATTCAATACTTTTGGCAGATACTAATCCAGTGATCAATTCTCCGTTTTTTCGCTGGAGTGTGGCTTCATAGTTTTCGACGCACCCATTCTCTTTTACCATTTTAATAACGTCAGGACGGTTGTTGGGATCTTTCCAAAAGTTAATATCAAGTGTTGATTTTCCTGATAAATCCTCTTTGGTATAACCGAATATCTTTAAGAAATTGTCGTTGAAGCTGACTATTAAACCGTTATCTAAACGGGTTATTAGTGAAGCATCTGGACTGGTATTGAAAATCTGTTCGAAATGGGTTTTTGCTTCAAGTATTTTTACATTCAATCGTTGGTTCAGCATAATAATAAAACCTATTGTCCATAGAAGTCCAACAATTAGCGCATCAAAGTATTGAACTAGGTTAAAAACAGACGGTGTGAAAACATCCTCAACATGAGTTCCTAGGACAATCGCTACTGATCGGTATGCAAAGATGCAACCGTGGGCTATAAATATTGCAGTATTAAAGTTTACGGTGGCAGAAATTGATTGGTTTTTGTTTTTGTAAAGAGTAAAGGCTGTAACAAACGCGATTATCGATAGGTATGCGTCCAGAACCAAGGTTCTTAGGTGAATGTTGTTGCTGACAAAAATAAAGATAAGATGGAGGGCGATATACGAAACAAGAAACGACGTAATAAATTTCCAGTTTATCGCTTTATCAAAAAACTTTATTATACCAATGTAAATAAATACTGTACCTGATATAATTATTATGTTTTGAAAAAGAATTACTAGCGGAATAAGCGTAGTAATGCCCCGAAGAAGGATAAATACAAATCCGAACGATTCTATTGCGCTCCAGGCCAACCACCAGCCAGGCCCCTTAAGATATTTATTTACCTTATACTGATAGAGGAAAATCAATACCTGCATTAGATGAAGAATGCCGATAATTAGAATTAGTGTGCGAAGGTCAATACTCATGTGCATTTGATATTAGATGTTAAAAAAGCCTAGTGCTTTATCCGTTTTAGACTATATTTTTAATGGGTAGTGTGAAATAAAAAGTGCTTCCCTTTCCTGGTTTGCTTTCAGCCCAAATCCTGCCTCCATGTTTTTCCACAAATTCCTTGCAAATCATTAATCCTAAACCCGTACCGCTTTCGTTGGCAGTTCCCATGGTTGAGTGTATTCTGGTACTTTCAAAAAGTTTGTTTAATATATCGGAGACCATTCCAACGCCATCGTCGGATACCGAAATAATTTGGGAATCGGCTTGTTGTTTAATTGAGATATTGATTTTTCCACCATGGTTGGTGAACTTTATAGCGTTTGATATTAAATTTCTAAGAATGGTTTTGAGCATATCGATATCGGCAAAAATGGCGACATCGTCATCGGAGGAGTGGCTTATTGTAATTCTCTTTGTGTCGGCAAGAAATTGCATTTCAGGCAAAACGGTCTTACAGATATCGTTGCAAATTAATTCTTTGGGTTCGAACGGAATTTTCCCCGATTGCGAGCGAGCCCATAATAGTATATCTAACAATAAATTATAGGTATTTTGGGCGGAATTGTTAATAATCGCTATCTGTTTTTCAATTTTATCGATATCGTATTTCCGAATATTCTCGGTTAGGAGTTCTAAATAACCGAGTATTGTATTGAATGGGTTTTTCAGATCGTGTGCGAGGATTGATATAAAGCGATCCTTATCAGAGTTGAGGCTGATTAATTCTTGGTTTTGAAATTGAATAATCTGCTCCGTTTTTTTGCGCTCGGTAATATTCTCGTGCATTAAAACAAACTGTTCGGGTTTTCCGCTACCATTGTTTAATGGGAAAATAAACGCACTTATCCAAAGCGGATTATCAGGAAAATCAGGAGAAATATCATTGAGATTATAATACATATCAGGGAAATGCACTACTTCCCCATTTTTCGCAAACAGAATTAATTTCTCAAACTCAGGGCTTTTGCTCTGAAGGTCAGCAAAAATTGAAAAGTCGGGCGGCGGAATTGTACCAAAAAGTTTAATGAATGCGGGGTTTCCTTGAATTGTATATCCATTTTTATTTAAAATTTGAATCGATATTGGATTTTCGGATATTATGTCTTGTAACATTTTTTCCGACTGTTTGCGTTCGGTAATATCTTCTTTTACTGCAAGAAAATGAGTAATTGCGCCCTCCTCGTTCTTAACTGGTGATATTATTGCTGATTCCCAATAAAACTCTCCATTCTTCTTCTTGTTCCGAAAAACTCCGTGCCAGTTTCTACCAGACAATATGGTCTCCCACAACTCCTTATACTCTGATCTCGACTTGTTTCCAGAGCTTAGAATTCTTGGATTTTTGCCGATTACCTCTTCCGCTGAATAACCAGTAATTTCGTAGAATTTTGGGTTTGCAAACTCAATATTACCTGTTACATCTGTTATGACTGTAACTACAGGACTTTGCTCAATGGCTAATGAAAGGGTTCTGATTTGGTCATCAATTTTTCTTTTTTCTTCTCTTGCCCGTTTATGTTCAGTAATGTTTTCGATCATGCAGAGGTGTTGCGGGTGTGCTTTATCTTCAACATCAATTGAAGCAATCGTCATATTTATCCAGATAGAACTTCCTTCTTTGTTAAGATAGCGCTTCTCCATTTGGAAACCATTTGTTTTCCCAGCATTCATCGCAGCCATATTAGCCAAATCGGCATGGATATCATCCGGATGGGTTATGCTCATCCAGTCAATATTGACTATTTCTTCTAATGTCCTTTCCGTAATTTTGGCAAACATTGGATTAACCTCATAAATATGTCCTGTGCTTGAATCAATCAGGGCGATACCCAAAGGGGCTTCGTTGAATATTGTTTTAAAACGCGTTTCGCTTGCTTTTAGCAGCTCTTCGGCTAGCTTTCGCTCGCTAATATCTCGCCAAGTGGTAAATAATGCTGGTTTTCCTTGTAACTTCATTAAACCAATAGATACCTCTACCATAAATTCAGAGCCATCGTATTTGCGATGCACCCACTCAAAGGTATTTTTGCCATTTCTGAGTGCTTCTCTGATTATTTCATTAGCCGACTCCGCTGATTTTCTTCCATCGGGTTGAAATTCTGGTGAGAAAAAGGCAGGCGGGTTCCCAATAATTTGTTCTCGGTTATACCCAAGTATTCGTTCAGTTGCCTGGTTACAATCTGCAAAAACACCATCGATAATTATCAGATATGCATCCGGTGAGTTTGCAAATAGAGTGTGATACTTTTCATCGCCTTCAAGCAAAAAGCTTTCGAGTTTTTTCCGACTCCGAATCTCCTTCTTAAGCTTTTGTGAAGAATTATAATAAAAGTAAGCAGCAGTGCTAATAACGAGAATAATCAATACTAGAATTTTGATAATATCCCAAGGAATGCTTAATTCTGGTTTCAGATAATCGTTGTAAAGCAGTCCTTTTGTTGAAAAGGAGGGATTGAGCATTTTCAACTTTTTGTAAATATTTGATATGGATTCCCACCTTCCAGAATTGGTGTAACCGATCTCAACGACATCGGCCATGATAAGGTTTTTCATATGCGATGCCTCAAAACGCAGATGCTCAAGGCTATGCCGTTGGCTATACTTATTATAGATTAGCTGAATAATTTCTTCGGGGTTATCCATTGCGTATTTCCAACCCTTCAGCGAAGCTTTTCGAAAACTATCGACCAATGCTGGATTCTTCTTGATTAACTCTTCGGTTGTAAATAATCCTTCGCCGTAAAAATCAATGCCACCCATTGGCGGGGATAAAATGGAATAATCAAAATTTGCTTGCTTTAACATAAATGGCTCATCCGTAGAATAGGCCGATATCGCATCAATCTTTCCTGCGATTAATAAATCTGTATTGAAAGTATGTTGATCGATGATGCACTTATCGAGCGATACGCCTTCATCGTTCAAATAAGCAATAATGTCGGCTGAGTTGGGTTCAATTGCAACCCGTTTCCCAATTAAATCCTGCACATGCTCAATGCCCGATTTCTTTGATGCGATAAGTATCTGAGGGGAATGCTGAAAAATTGTTGCTAAAACAACAGCATTTTTTTTCTGCGAGCGGGTTAACAGGATATCTGAAGTGCATATTCCGAATTGCGCTTTCCCTTCGAATACAGCATCGGTTGGGTTTTGGCCTTCAATCGCTTCAATTAAGTTAACATGAATTCTAGCCTCTTTATAAAAACCTTTCTCAATAGCCGCATAATACCCAGCAAACTGAAACTGATGTTTCCATTTCAGCTGTAAGGTAACTTCCGTAAGTTGTTGCGCCTTTATTGTGTTTGTAATGAATGCACTAAAGATTAAAACGTACAAATATTTTAATAATAGTTTCATGGCATTAATTTTTTAAAAAATCTTTTTAAACGACTTTACAAGTTATAGCAAAGAATCATAAAAAGTACTGATTAAACGATGATTTGCATCACCTAAAAAATGGATTTGAAAACCTGTTTGTTTGAGATTTTATGCATTAAAGGAAAGGGTTGACGTTGTTCGTTTTGCTCGTTGGTTCAATTTATAGAACCTTAAATCTTGTGCACAGTACGCTAACGGTTTAAAATTTACTAATAAATATGAGGGCAACACCTCTTTCTACATTGTAAATAAAATTATATTTATTTTTTTCTTTTTGCGGGATTCGCGGTTTAATTAAATATTTGTAACTTTTGACTTCAGTAAAGCGATAATGAATGAAGGAGGACTTGCTCTATTTTGTTTGGAAAACAAGCCATTTCACCTTGAATGGTCAACTCACCACCGATGGTGAAATAGTTGAGGTTATCAATCCTGGCGAATTCAATAACGATTCAGGTCCCGATTTTTTTAATGCCAAGATTCGGATTGGTGATACTATATGGGCTGGCAATGTGGAGATTCATATTAATTCCTCCGATTGGCAAATCCATAATCATCAAATCGATCCTGCGTTTAATAATGTAATTCTTCACGTTGTCGTTAACAACGATAAAATTATCTTAAATAGTAAAGATCGGGCAATCCCAACCATCAAAATTAAGTACCCCGATGCTTTGGAATGGAATCTTATGCGCTTAACAAATTCAGGAAAATGGATTCCGTGCGAGGATAGCTTTTCAGCATTCGATTCGTTTACCAAACGGATGTGGCTCGAAAATCTTTTGGTAGAGCGCTTGGAGCAAAAAACAAAATATGTATTTGAACTAGTCGAGCGCGCTCAAGGAAGCTGGGAGGAGGCATTCTACCAATCGGTTGCTCGAAGTTTTGGTCTAAAGGCAAACGCATTACCATTTGAACTTTTGGCAAAAGCAAGCCCATTGAAAGTTTTAGCCAAGCATAAGGATAATCTTTTTCAGATTGAGGCCCTGCTTTTTGGCCAATCGGGTTTGTTAGAAGTTGGAGAGATTGATAATTATTTATCTGAATTAATAAAGGAATACAAATATTTACAGCATAAATTTAACCTCACTCCGATAGAAGGTCACCTTTGGAAATTTTTGAGAATGCGACCGACTGCATTTCCAACCATCCGTATTGCCCAATTTGTAAAACTTGTTCATAGTTCAACATCACTATTCTCAAAGATTATAGAGATTAATGACATTAAAGAGATTGTAAACCTATTTCAAGTGGACACATCGGAGTATTGGGAAACGCACTATGTTTTTGGAAAAGAATCAATATCAACCAATAAGAGAATAGGAAAGGATACAATCAGTATTATAGCAATAAACTCGCTAGTTCCATTTATTTTTGCTTATGGAATTGCCAAAGGCAATAATAGTTTAAAGGATAAAGCGATTAAGCTGTTGGAGTCAATAAAGCCTGAGAGCAATAGTATTACCAAGGGATTTGAAATGTTGGGTGTTACAGCAGAGTCAGCATCCGATACTCAAGCAATGGTTCAGCTGAAAACTTGTTTCTGCGAGCCAAAGAAATGTTTATATTGCCACTTGGGAGCAAATCTCTTATTGAAGAGCGTTGAGAAAAAGAAAGTGGAAACGATTAAGCCCTGAAACCTGAGAAATAATAAATTGAACCTAAGCCTTGAAAGTATCTATTCAACATTAAACCATGGAAATACACAGTAAACGTTCCGCATTAATTGCTTTATCATTTCTTTTCAGCGGAATTATTTTTGGTTTAGCGGGGTACATGGTAATCGAGGGGTACACCTTTTCGGAAGCGGTTTATATGACTGTAATTACTATGGGAACGGTTGGATTCCGTGAGGTACACCCACTTTCTACGGCAGGTATGTGGTTTACAGTTGTTCTAATCATTCTAAGCTTAGGAATTTATGCCTTTGCTGTAGCTGTTATCTCAAAATATCTTGTTGAGAATGTAGTAAGTAATCTTAAATTCAGTACGAAAGTGGAAAAGCAGATTAGTAAAATAAAGGATCATGTTATTGTTGTGGGATATGGTCGTAACGGATCTCAGGCTGTTGAGGAGCTCTTATTACACAACATTCCGGTTGTTGTGATCGATAATCGACCTAAAGTTATTCAATATGTGCTTGATAATGAAAATATACTTTACGTTCAAGGCGATGCAACGGAGGATAAAATACTTAGCAATGCTGGGGTAGAAAGGGCCCGAGCGCTTATAACCGCTATGGCCAGCGATGCCGATAATCTTTTTGTTGTAATTACTGCTAGGGAGATGAATCCAAATCTGACAATAATAAGCAGAGCATCAGCCATTGCTAACGATAAAAAATTAAAATTAGCAGGTGCAACCAATGTTATTTTGCCTGATAAAGTTGGCGGGCAAAAGATGGCGAAACTTATAATTCATCCCGATATTCATGAGTTTATCGAAAATATTATGCTTCAACGTTCAGGCGATGTATCACTTTACGAGATTCAATTAACTAAGACGAAGCATGGTCCCGAAAACAGAACTATTGGAAGCATTAAAATTAAAGATATGTTAGGGGCTAATATTATAGGATTAAAATCTATAAATAAGCAATACGTTCTTAACCCTCCGACCGAAACAAAACTCGAAACAGGCGATAAACTCTTTGTATTAGGGACACGGGAGCAGGTTTGGCAATTAAAGGATATTATGAGCGGTAGCATTTTAGAATAGTTTGAAGAAGTGATGATCAATTTTAAACCAGATGATTTAGATTTTTTTATTTTTACATATTAATAATATAAAACAAAACCTCTTTAGCTTGAAAATTCTCATTACAGGTGCAAATGGTTTGATTGGACGAAAAACTATTCGTTTACTCATTAAGAAGAAGGAGCATCAAATATTTGCCACTTCTCAAAAAAGAGTGCAGTTTGGCCCCGATGTCAATTTTTTTACTGTTAACCTTGTTTACTCCGATGTTAATAAGTTGATAGAAACAATAAGACCAGATGTTCTTATTCACTGTGCGGCAATGGCAAGTCCCGATGCCTGCGAGGTTGATAGGTATAGCAGCAGTAAAATTAATGTCGAAGCTACCGTTCGACTTGCTACCGCATGTAGGGATTACGGTACTCATATGATTTTCATTTCGTCCGATTTTGTGTTTGATGGCAAAAAAGGTGATTATACTGAAGAAGACTCCACATCACCAGTATCATACTATGGTGAAACAAAGGTAGAGGCCGAAAAAAGTATTCTTGAATTGAATATTGGAGCTACTATTGTTCGAACCGCTCTGGTATTCGGATGCGACGAGCATCTATCGCGCCCAAATATTGCACTAAAGGTTATCGATCATCTTAAAAATGGGAAACCCTATAAATTACCATTCGATCAGTTTCGAACACCAACCAATGCCGAGGAATTAGCTGATGCATTGATAAAATTAGCTGAAAAAAGGGTCGGCGGAATTTTTCATATTTCGGGGGATGAAAAAATATCTGTCTTTGATTTTGCCAAGCAAATTGCCAAAGTCTTTGGCTACGATGATTCCTTGCTTTTATCAACTTCAACACTTGAACTAGCCGAAGCAGCAAGAAGACCGCTTGATTCAAGCCTTAATATTTCTAAAGCAATAAATCTTATTGGTTTTAAACCAAAACCGCTGTCTCATTCAATCCAAAGTTTAAAAGAGCATTTAAATATTCTTGATGCTACAAAGGGCTGTTCATAATTTTCTTTACAAATAAAACCGCCTGAATCCTTCTAATTGCAGTAGGTTTAAATGTGTTGTAAATAATATATGTTACGACTGGCATTTTTATTTCCAAAATAAGTTATATCTTTGCGCCTCAAATTACGCATTTAAATACCCACTAATTATCAGTGTTATGAACTATTTGACTGCAGACAAGAAGTTGGAATTTTTTACCGAGTACGGAAAGTCTAATACCGATACTGGATCCCCTGAGGGACAGATTGCGCTATTTTCATACCGTATTAGCCACCTCACAGATCACCTGAAAACCCATAGGAAAGATTATGGAACTCAACGTGCTCTGCTGAAGCTAGTGGGTAAGCGGAGACGGCTACTCGATTATCTTAAGGAACGTGATGTCGAAAGATATCGTGCTATTATAAAGGCGCTAAACTTGAGAAAGTAAAAAAAAGAAAAGGGCAATTCGAGGATTGCCCTTTTTTGTAATTTAGTAACCAGTTAAAAGTTCTTTGTCGATTAAAAATATTTGTGTTGTAATATCTATATTTTAATATTCATTTTTACTTAAGAATTATTGTATGTTTAAAGTTGTACAGAAAACGATTGATTTGGGTGATGGACGTGTTATCACCCTCGAAACCGGTAAACTTGCTAAGCAAGCCGATGGATCTATTGTTCTTCGAATGGGTAATACCATGCTACTTGCCACGGTGGTAAGCGCGAAAGAAGCTAAGGAAGATGTCGATTTTATGCCCCTTAGCGTAGAATACAAAGAAAAATATGCTGCCAATGGTCGATTCCCTGGTGGTTTTATGAAAAGAGAAGCAAGACCAGGTGATTCTGAAATACTAGTTTCACGGCTTATAGATCGTGCTTTACGACCACTTTTCCCAGAAGATTTTCATGCTGAAACATTTGTTACTATAAACTTGATCTCAGCAGAAAAAGATATCATGCCCGATGCGCTTGCCGGCCTTGCTGCATCGGCAGCTTTAACCATTTCTGACATTCCATTCCACGGACCAATCTCCGAAGTAAGAGTTGCCCGAATTAAAGGTAAATTCGTTATTAATCCTTCATTTACGGAGCTAGCTACCGCTGATCTTGATATGCTTGTAGGCGCAACCTATGATAATATTTTGATGGTTGAGGGTGAGATGAAAGAAGTATCTGAAGCAGAAATGCTCGAAGCCATTAAAGTTGCTCACGAAGCGATTAAGAAACAGTGTACTGCTCAAATTGAGTTAGCAAAAGAATTAGGCGTTGTTAAGCGCACATATTGCCATGAAACCAATGATGAAGAGCTAAAAGCAGCTGTTCATAAATTTTGCTACGATAAAGTTTATAAAGTGGCAAAATCAGTGCTTCCAAAGCACGAACGATCCGATGCTTTCTCGGCTGTTAAAAAAGAGTTTATCGATACGATGACCGAAGAGGATCGCAAAGCGAAAACATTCCTAGTTAATCGTTATTACCATTCGGTTGAGAAGGAAGCTATGCGTAATATGATTCTTAACGATGGCGTTCGTTTAGATGGACGTAAAACCGACGAGATTAGAACTATCACCTGTGAGGTTGATTTCTTACCAATGACACATGGTTCAGCTCTTTTCACTCGTGGTGAAACGCAATCGCTTACATCAGTTACTCTTGGTACTAAACTCGACGAAAAAATGCTCGATGAGGTACTCGTAAAAGGAACTGAGAAGTTTACATTACATTATAATTTCCCTCCATTTTCAACCGGTGAAGCAAAGGCTGCACGCGGTTTGAGTCGCCGCGAAATTGGTCATGGAAACCTTGCCCATCGTGCGTTAAAGAGTATGGTTCCTACTCCGCCAGAGAATCCTTATGCAGTTCGAATTGTAAGCGATATTCTTGAATCAAACGGCTCATCATCTATGGCAACTGTTTGCGCTGGTACATTAGCGTTAATGGATGCTGGTATTAAAATGAAGAAACCTGTTTCGGGTATTGCTATGGGTTTGATCACCGATGGCAAAAGCAATAAATTTGCAGTTTTATCCGATATTCTTGGCGACGAGGATCATCTTGGCGATATGGACTTTAAAGTTGCTGGAACCAAAGATGGTATAACGGCAACCCAAATGGATATCAAGGTTGACGGTCTTCCATACGAAGTTCTTGCAAAAGCCCTTCAACAAGCACATGAAGGAAGACTTCATATTTTAGGTAAAATGATGGAGGTTATCTCTGAACCAAAGGCTGATCTTAAACCTCATGCACCACGCATGGAGCAGTTTATGATACCTCGCGAATCAATTGGCGGTGTAATCGGCCCAGGTGGTAAGGTAATCCAAGAAATTCAACGCGAAACAGGTGCAACCATCAATATTGAAGAGGTTAACAATAGCGGTATTGTTAATGTATTTGCAATAAATGCAGAATCACGCGATGCCGCAGTAAGATGGATAAAAGGCATTGTTGCAGTACCTGAGGTTGGAGAAATTTACAAAGGTAAAGTTAAATCTATCCTTGCTTTCGGTGCTTTTATTGAGATAATGCCGGGTAAAGATGGATTACTTCATATCTCTGAGATTGATTGGAACCGTGTTGAGAAAGTTGAAGATGTGCTTAAAGAAGGTGATATGGTTGAAGTTAAACTTATCGAGATCGATCAAAAATCAGGTAAATATAAACTATCACGTAAAGCATTACTTCCTAAACCAGTAAGAAATAATCCAGAAATAGAAAAGAAAAGCGAATAGTATATTATTTGATTATGAAAAAGGAGGGCGACCTCCTTTTTTTGTTTCTAAAAAGTTCAATTTTAAGTTGTCAATTGTAATGAATTATTAAATCAACCTCACAACAAATTATTATATTTAAAACATTATTGTATTTTTGTAAATCAACAAAGTAAGTAACTGAAAATTTTAACTTCTATGAAAAAGTTAATCCCCATATTTCTGATCGCAATTTTACTAATTTCTGTATCCTGTCACAGAAATGGAGCATCATACCCAAAAACTAAAAAGGTTGATGTAGTCGACACTTACTTTGGTGTTAAAGTGCACGATCCTTATCGTTGGCTTGAAAACGACTCAACAGCAGAAGTTGCAGAATGGGTAAAAGAGGAGAATACAGTTACCAATGATTACCTAAGTAAGATTTCTTTTAGGAATAATATCAAAGAGAGATTGACAGAACTTTGGAACTATACAACTAAGTCTGCGCCATTTAAGGAAGGTGGAAAGTATTTTTTCTACAAGAAAGAACCCAGTCAGAACCAAAGCGTTTTATACATTCAAGAAACAATAGAATCAGAGCCTAGGATTATTCTAGATCCTAACAAACTTAGCGCTGATGGAACCATTGCAGTTTCTGATATTAGCGTTTCAAAAGACGGAAAATATCTCGCCTATGCCATAGCCGATGGAGGTTCAGATTGGAGGAAAATAAAGGTTTTGGAAATTTCAACTGGAAATGATTTAAAAGATGAGATAAATTGGGTTAAATTCTCAGAGATGTCATGGTTTAAAAACGGATTCTTCTATAGCCGTTACGATGCACCAAAGGATGGTAAAGGGATGGTTGGTGTTAATCAGTACCAAAAAGTATACTACCACAAAATAGGAGATTCACAGGAAAAGGATGAGGCTTTTCTAGGAAACAGTACTGTTCCATCATTGATTTTTACCACACAGGTTACAAGCAATGAAAAGTATCTGATTATTTATGAAGCTGAATCAACCTACGGGAATTCACTTTATATTAAGAATTTAACTCGCAACGATGGATTCGTTAAGCTCACTACCGGTTACGAATTTGAATATAAAGTGCTCGACGATATAAATGATAATATTATTGTGCTAACCAACTATAGGGCTCCTAAATATAAACTTATTAAAATAAATGTTAATACTCTTGACGTTGGAAATTGGCGAGATATTTTACCTGAGAAAAAAGAGGTGCTAGAAAGTTGCTATTTAATAGGTGGTAAGATAGTTGCGAACTATATTGAGGATGCAAAAAGCAAAGTAGAAGTCTACAACCTCGAAGGTGAAATGATTAATAAAATAAATTTTCCAACCCTTGGTAAGTTTAATGGTATAAACGGAAACCTTGAGGATTCATTGGCTTTTTACTCATTTTCATCTTTTACCATACCAACTATTGTATACAAGTATAATGTTAACACGAATACATCGTCGGAGTATTTCAAGCCAACAATTAACTTCAACTTTGATGATTATGAAACCAAGCAGGTATTCTATACAAGCAATGATGGAACTTCGGTTCCAATGTTTATCGTCTGTAAGAAGGGAGTTGTTTTGAATGGCAAAAACCCAACCCTCCTTTATGGATATGGTGGATTTAACGTAAGTTTACTTCCATATTTTAGCCCTGACCGATTATTGTGGTTAGAGAATGGTGGAATCTATGCACAAGCTAATATCAGGGGCGGAGGAGAATACGGTGAAAATTGGTATAAATCAGGAACTAAACTCAATAAGCAAAACGTGTTTGATGATTTTATTGCTGCCGCCGAATATCTGATAAAAGAAAAATATACTTCACCTAGGAAATTAGCAATAGAAGGTGCCTCGAATGGTGGTTTGTTGATAGGCGCTGTTGTAAATCAACGTCCTGAACTATTTAAAGTTGCATTGCCTGAGGTTGGCGTAATGGATATGATTCGTTTCGACAAGTTTACCATTGGAGGTTTATGGGTAAATGATTTTGGATCGAGTGCGGATTCAATACAGTTCGTCAATTTGTACAAGTATTCTCCATTGCATAATGTTCGCTCAGGGGTTCGTTACCCTGCTATTATGGTTACTACAGCCGATAGAGACGATAGAGTTGTACCAGCGCATTCATTTAAGTACATTGCCACTGTTCAGGATAAGCAGCGCCATAGCCGAAACCCTTCTTTGATAAGAATTCAAACAAGAGCAGGTCATGGAGCTGGAACTCCAACATCAATATTAATTGATGAGGCAACCGACATATACTCCTTTACATTTTACAATTTAGGTGAAGAACTGAAGAAATAAGTTTTAACAATAATATATTCAAGGAGTTGGGAAACCAACTCCTTTTTTATTCGCTTTCCAACAGTATAGTATGCAATACTTAGTAATAGAAGGTAATATTGGTGCAGGAAAGACAACGCTTGCTACAAGATTAGCACAAGATTTTAATGCTAAACTTGTACTCGAACGATTTGCCGATAACCCTTTTTTACCCAAGTTTTATAGTAATCCCGAGCGTTTTAGTTTTACTCTAGAACTCTCATTTTTAGCCGATAGGTATAAACAACTTAATGAAGATTTGAGATCTGTTTCACTTTTTCAACCCTTGATGATTGCCGATTATTTTTTCATGAAATCGCTCATTTTTGCCAAAAATACATTGAGCGGCGATGAATATAATTTATATCGGCAGATATTCGAGATTATATATAATTCTATACCTAAACCCGAACTTTACGTTTATCTTCACCTTCCCACCAATCAGCTATTGGAGAATATCCATAAACGCGGCAGGGACTATGAACAAACAATTACTGCGGAGTATCTTGATGAGATACAGAAAGGCTACTTCGATTTTTTTAAACAACACCCCGAGTATACCTTTTTAGTTATAGATACAACCAACATCGATTTTGTTTCAAACAATGCTGATTATCTTAAACTTAAAGAAGTTATTTTTGACCAAAGCTATTTAAAGGGAGTACATATGGTTACTTTCTAGTGATGGTTTCAATTTTTTAAAACATATCCTTTCTTTTTTTGATAAAAGAGTAGTATGTTTGTAAGTCATTATACATAAACAAGAAAAACCAAACAAAAAATACGTAGAATATGAAAAGAATCAGGTTTCAACATCTAGCATTCATCGCTGTAGCTGCCCTTATTTTAATTGGCTGCGGTGGGGTTGAAAAGATGAAACAACTCCCAGAAGGAGTAAAGTTTACATTAACACCAAATCCTCTCGAGGTTCATGGCAATAAAGTTAAAGCAACTATTGAAGGCGTAATACCTGCAAAGTATTTTAACAAAAAAGCTATTGTTGATGTAACTCCAGTATTGGTTTACCAAGGTGGTGAACTTCCTCTTGCAGTAAAAGTTTTACAAGGCGAGGATGTTCAAGCAAACAATCAAGTTATCAACTATGAAGCTGGTGGAAGCTTTAAAACTGAAATTGAATTTGACTATAAAGACGAAATGTTCAGTTCAGAGCTTGAACTACGTTTTGTAATTACCTATAAGGATAAGAAAATCCCTTTCGATGCTCCTTATAAATTAGGGAAAGGCGTTTTAGCTACCTATAAGCTAGTTGATATCGATCCTAAGCCAACCATGATGAAGGATAATAAATTCGTTAGAGTTGTTCCTGATAAGAAGGATGGTCAAATCAACTTTGTTATTTCAAAAGCGGATGTTCGTAAATCTGAGCTAACTAAGGATGAGGTTAAGATGTTACAAGATTTCATCACTGCAACTTTAGCCGATCAGAAGAAAGAATTTAAAGGTGTTAGCGTTTCTGCTTACGCATCTCCAGATGGTCCAGAGGCTGATAATGCAAAACTTTCTACCGAACGTGGTAAGAGCACTGAAAAATGGTTAACCGATATTTTCAAAAAAGCTAAAGTTGATACCAAAACGACCAATTATGTAACCGTTCAAACTACCTCCGAAGACTGGGATGGTTTCCAAACATTAATCGGTGCTTCTGATGTTCAAGATAAAGAACTTATTTTACGTGTTCTTTCAATGTATTCAGATCCAGCTGTTCGTGAAAAAGAAATCAAAAACTTATCAAAAGTATACTTAGTTCTTGCTGAAAAAATTCTTCCTCAATTACGTCGTTCAAAAATGACTGCTAATATCAACCTAGTTGGTTATTCAGACGAAGAGTTAGTAAATAAAATTAACACCAATACATATGACAGTTTAACTTTAGAAGAAACTATGTATGCTGCTGGTTTAATTGGTGACGCTGACAAGAAAATTGAAGTTTATAAGAAAGTTGCTGATAAATTCAATGATGTTCGTGCTATCAACAACATCGCATATCTATACTTACTAAAGAAAGATGTTGCTAACGCAAAACCTGCTTTAGAAAAAGCGGCTACTTCAAATGAACCATCAATCATCAATAATCGTGGTTGTGTTGCTTTATTAGAAGGTGATATCGACGGTGCTGAGAAACTTTTTGCTCAAGCTGCTAATGCAGGTCCAGATGTAAAATACAATCTTGGTATTATTGCTATCATCAAGAATCAATACCCAGCTGCTGTTGAGTATTTAGGTGGTTCCGATTCTTTCAATCAAGGTTTAGCATTGGTATTAACCAATAAGATTGATGCTGCTAAAAATACCTTCACAAAGGTTGAAACTGCTAAAGGTTTTTATGGTTTAGCAATTGTAGGTGCTCGCATGACTGATGAGTCAATGGTTCTTAACAACCTACGCACTGCACTTGGTAAAGACGCTTCTTTAAAAGCTCGTGCTAAAAACGACTTAGAATTCCGTAACTATTTCCAAAACGATGCTTTCAAAGCTATTGTTGAGTAATTAGCACTTTTATAAAAAAAGAGGCTGCTTTTTCAAGCAGCCTCTTTTTTTATAAATAGTTTATTGTTGGGTAAAATAAATAAGGGATAAACTATTTTACAGCTATTTTGGTTACAAAATCCCATAGCACAATTCCTGCCGAAACGGCAATGTTGAATGAATGCTTTGTTCCAAATTGAGGAATTTCAATACATTCGTCTGATAGATCAATCACGTCTTGCTCAACACCACGGAGTTCGTTTCCGAAAACTAAAGCATATTTATACTCTACTGATGGTTGGTATTTCATCAAATCGATGCTGCTAACCGTTTGCTCAAGTGAAATCACTTTATAGCCATCCTCTTTGAGTTTTATAATGGCATCTGTAGTTCTTTCAAAATATTCCCACGTTACTGAATCCTCAGCACCCAGTGCTGTTCGATGAATATCATTATTTGGAGGTGTTCCTGTTATTCCACAAAGGAGGATTTTTTCGACTAGTAGAGCATCGGAAGTTCTAAAAACTGAACCAATATTATTAAGACTTCGAATGTTATCAAGAACTACAATAATCGGAGTTTTCGAGGTGTATTTGAACTCTTCAACAGTTTTACGGTTTAACTCTTTATTATCAAGTTTTCTTTTATCTGTCATTGTTTTTGTTTTTTGCAAAGGTAGATAAACCTTTTTTTGTAATTTAGAGGCTGGCCAAACAAATATTTATCCTATGAATATTCACGAATATCAAGCTAAGCAATTATTGCAGGAATCAGGGGTTCCAGTTCCATTAAGCATTCTTGCTTTTACTCCTGAGGAGGCAGCTAAAGGTGCAAAGGAAATCTTTGAGCAAACCGGCACTGATGAAATTGCTGTGAAGGCTCAAATTCATTCTGGAGGACGAGGTAAAGGCGGTGGAGTTAAAATTGCCCATAATGTTGAGGAGGTAGAGAAGTTTGCAAAACAGATTATTGGCATGACTCTGGTAACTCACCAAACTGGCCCGGTCGGTAAATTTGTTCGTAAAATTATAGTTCAACAAGGGATATACCAATCTGGACCATCAGAGATTAAGGAGTACTATATTAGTATACTACTCAATAGGGCTACAGGTCGAAATATGATCGTATATTCTTCTCAAGGAGGGATGGATATTGAGGCAGTTGCTGCCCAAACTCCGGAATTGATATTTAAAGAGGAAATTCATCCCATTGGTGTTCAGGCTTTTCAAGCAAGAAGAATCGCTTTTAACCTTGGTTTAAAGGATAAGGCATTTTCTCAAATGGTGAAGTGCGTAATGGCCATGTACGATACGTATATTAAAAACGATCTCTCTTTACTAGAGATTAACCCGCTTGTAAAAACCTCAAATGAAGATATTTGGGCTGTCGATGCTAAAGTAAATATTGAGGATAACGCCCTTTATCGTCATCCCAATCTTGAATTATTGCGCGATACAGACGAGGAGGATCCTACTGAGGTTGAGGCGGGTGAAAACAACTTGAATTTTGTAAAACTCGATGGTAATGTTGGTTGTATGGTAAACGGAGCTGGATTAGCCATGGCTACCATGGACATTATTAAACTTTCAGGTGGAGATCCTGCAAACTTTCTGGATGTTGGTGGTGGAGCAAATGCAAAAACTGTAGCAGCTGGTTTTCGAATAATTTTAAAGGATCCACATGTTAAAGCCATCCTAATAAATATTTTTGGAGGAATTGTTCGCTGCGATAGAGTTGCCCAAGGTGTTGTGGATGCCTACAAAGAGATCGGTAATATTTCAGTTCCAGTAATTGTTCGCTTACAGGGAACAAATGCAAAGGAGGGCAAAGACCTAATCGACCAATCGGGTCTTAAAGTTTCTTCAGCCGTTTCGTTGCAGGAAGCGGCTGATTTGGTAAAAGTAGCGGTTAAGTAATTGTATTTACGAAACGAATAAAAAAACCGAGACTTTTTTTGCCTCGGTTTTTTTTGGTTCAAACTATAAGGTTTTTGCCTCCTTTGCGGAGCATGTTCTTAATCCAAAAACGGTGTAAAGCGGACAAAAATTAATAAAAGCAGTCAAAAGAGGAACTGCTGCTAATAACCCCCACCAACTTTGATAAACAATACCTATAGAGGCAATTGCAATTCCTATGACTAATCTTATAATCATATCAACTTTCCCAACATTTTTTTTCATTTGTTCTAGTTTTAATATTTAACTATTAAACAAGTGAAAAACTAAATTGTTTATTTCCAAATCACTGGCTTCCTTCGAACTGGCATTGTCATACATCTTGCACCACCACCTCCACGTGGTAGTTCGTTCCCATCAATGGTGAGCACAAATTTCTTATAGTCTTTCAGATTAATTTTATCGGCAAGTACGTCTTTGGCTCGGATTATATCAAACCCATTTTTACTCATCTCGTCCATTGTATAGGTATTCCGAGAGTAGCCAATAACTTTTCCTGGGCCTACGGCAAAGAAGTTTGCACCGCTATGCCACTGCTCCCGTTCCTGAATCCAGGGATCACGTGAACCTCCGCAAATTATTGGCTTAAGATCCATCCCAAGGCTTTTTAAAGCCGTAAGCATGTTCTCAACGGTTTTAATCTCTAATACCTTTCCATTCTGAATCGTTATTTGAACGGTTTGGTAGCGGTTTGGTTTAAGGATAACGGGCTCGAATACCATACATTTATCCACATCAAGAAGTGTGAATACCATATCCAAGTGAATGAATGATTCGGGTGATTCAGGAAGTTCCTGAACAATTATATATCTTTTTCCTTTATCGTTTTTTGCGACTAATTGCCTAAGGATAAAATCGATAGCGTGAGTTGTGGTTCGTATACTATTACCAATAAGCAGAATATCATCGCGAGCAATTAGAACATCACCTCCTTCAATAGTTGTATTATCATTGCAGCCATAGTCTAATGGATTAATTGTAGATGTTGCAAAAATTCCGGAGTGTTTAAATATTGCCTCCATGATTATGCATTCCAAATCCCTGACCCTGTTTGCCATTCGTGAGATTAGAACCTTATCGCGAATCGAAATTGAGGCATCCCTTGTAAAGTAAAAATTATAAAGTGGTGGTAACGAAAATCTTTCGTGACTTAGAAAACTTGTTAGGTCGTTTCGTTTTAGGGGAACTCCCTCAATTAGCAAATTGGCAAGCTCTTTTGCAGGAATATGAAGAAGTTCATCGATCAGGTATGAGGAATTTTCGTGTTTGCAAATTGTTGATACAAGCTCTTGCTTAGAAGTTTCTTTAGAAAGAACATTAACAAGTAAATCCTGAACCTGATAGGTTTTTGAAACTTTAGCGAGTACACCATTAAGCTGCAAATATTCTTTTTTTGCTATTGAAAGGTTAAGGATATCGCTGTAAAGTGCACGCTGTGCATTTTGTGGGGTCATATTCTCAACCTCTGCTCCCGGAGTATGAAGGATAACTCCCTCTAGTTCTCCTATTTCGGAATTAACGCTGATACTTATTTCGTTACTCATAGTGTCTCAATTTACGGTTTTTAAAACATTTTTGTGGCAAGTGATATTGTTGAGTCTAGCTAACGTACAAATTGCTTTGCCAACTGATTAATAATAACTTATTGACAAAAATAAAACATTATCTGCATCATCAGCACAATATTTTTATTACTTATCGGCTGAATGATTATTGAATATTAATATTTAAAACAATAAATATTTATTGTAAAACAATATATAATTATTATATTTGCATTATAAACATAAAAAATAAAGCTATGAAAACTTTTGGTAAAAAATCCATGACTTCGGTTCTGAAAACAATTTTAAGTATAGCATTGGTTTTAGAATTGGTCGCAATCCTTGCCCATGTTGGAAATATCTATTATCACTGCTTGCCCCTTAAAGACAGCATGCAGGAGACCATGTTGTTTATGTATATTTCTATCATCCTTTTTTTAATTATTGCATTTTTTGTAACGCTCCAACTCAGGAAATTGCTAGACAGATTTAATAAAGAGACTTTTTTTGAACCTGTAAATGTGAGAAGGATTCAAAACATATCGGTACTTCTATTTTTATACGTTATAATTAGCTATTTATTGACAATAATCGGCTCGGTAGCAGTTTCTAAACAAGATATTCCCAATAAGTTATTAAATGCATTTGTTATTCTTACTAAAGGGCTTGATATAAAAACTCTTTTCCTAGCCGCTGTTATCTATATTATTTCTCATGTTTTTAAAAAAGGATGTGAGTTGCAGGATCAAACAAACTTAACAATCTAAGAAATGGCTATAATAATCAATCTTGATGTGATGCTTGCTAAAAGAAAGATGAGACTAAATGAATTGTCTGAAAAAGTTGGCATAACATTATCAAATTTATCTATTTTAAAACAAGGGAAGGCAAAAGCAATTAAGCTGTCAACGCTTGATTTAATTTGCCAAGCGCTCAACTGCCAACCTGGAGACATTCTTGAATATCGAGATTCTGTCTATCCATAATACTTTGGTGCTATTTAAGTTATGTAATGCTTCAATATGAGGGGATTAAGAAAATGATTAGAGTGGCTAATGATTCCATGCTTAAAAAACAATGTTTACCAAGAGAATGGAGTGGTTAGTCAAAACAAAGATAGATAAAGGCAAACTAGAGTTAAATTTGAGCGTGAGAAAAGCATTTTATGCTTAAATCTCCGGTGGTTAATTAGTTGTTTAGCTAGAAAGGGTCTACGAAAGTAGACCCTTTCTCTTTTATAGAAAAAAGTTCCGTACCCTTTCAGATACGGAACTTTTTATTAATCAGAGTAAATCTATAAATAATCTTCTATCGGAGCACAAGAGCATACTAGGTTTCTATCGCCATAGCCAGAGTCGATCTTGCCAACAGCTGGCCAAAATTTATTTCCTGCAATCCAAGGTAGCGGGAATGCAGCTTTCTGACGACCATAAACATGGATCCACTCATCGGCAGTAACTTCAGTGGCAGTATGTGGTGCATTCTTTAGAACGTTATCAACCTTATCGGCTTTGCCATTCTTAATATCATCGAGTTCTTGCTTGATAGCTATTAGCGTGTCGACAAATCGATCGAGTTCTTGCTTCGATTCGCTCTCGGTTGGTTCAACCATTAGGGTTTCGTGAACTGGGAACGAAAGGGTAGGAGCGTGGTAACCATAATCCATCAAACGACGAGCGATATCGCCCGTTTCAACATCATAGCATGTTTTAAAATGATGGCAATCTAGAATCATTTCGTGTGCAACACGTCCAGTTTCACCTGTATATAGAACGCTGAAATAACCTTTAAGGCGAGTTGCCATATAGTTTGCGTTGAGAATTGCCCACTTCGTGGCGCTGGTCAAACCTTCGTTTCCAAGCATTAGGATATAACCATAAGTTATAGGGAGAACGCTTGCGCTACCGTAAGGAGCAGCAGCAACGGCTGTAATTGCCTTATCGCCTCCAGTTTTCAAAACTGGGTGAGAAGGTAGGAAATGGGCAAGCTCTTTGGTAACAGCAATTGGACCAACGCCTGGGCCGCCGCCGCCGTGGGGTATTGCAAATGTTTTATGTAGATTTAAGTGGCAAACATCAGCGCCAATCTCGCCTGGACTAGTAAGTCCAACCTGAGCATTCATGTTAGCACCATCCATATAAACTAGACCACCGTTTTTATGAATAATATCCATCATCTCACGGATTTTATACTCGAATACTCCGTGGGTCGATGGATAAGTTACCATAAAGCATGAAAGTTTATCCTTATGCTGTTCGGCTTTTACCTTTAAGTCATCAACATTGATATTTCCCTTTTCATCACATGCAACAACTATAACTTCCATGCCTGCCATTGCAGCGCTGGCTGGATTTGTTCCGTGTGCGGATGCTGGAATTAGTACAACATTACGATGAGCATCACCTCTGTCGATATGATACTGACGGATAACCATTAAACCTGCATATTCACCAGCTGCACCTGAGTTAGGTTGTAACGAAACGGCTGCAAATCCAGTAATCTCTGCTAAGTATTTTTCCAAATCGTGAATCATCTCCATGTAGCCAGCAACTTGATCAACTGGAACAAATGGGTGAATGTTTCCAAACTCTGGACGGCTAAGCGGCATCATTAATGCAGCACCGTTTAATTTCATAGTACAGCTACCAAGCGAAATCATGCTATGGGTTAATGATATATCCTTACGTTCCAACTTCTTGATATACCTCATCATCTCGGTTTCAGAGTGGAACATGTTGAATACCTTCTCGGTTAAATAGCTGCTTGTACGCTTTGAATTAGCAGGTATCTGGTTTGATTCAACGATTTCGTTGATTACAGTTGCTTTCTTGCCTGCGGCTTCAGCAAAAACAGTTAAGATAGAGTTGATATCATGTACATTGGTAACCTCATCGAAGCTGATACCAATATTGCCATTCTCTTTGTAGCAGAAATTTAGCTTGTTCGCAAGTGCTTTTTCTTTGATAGTATTTACGTTTACAGAGGTAGGAAGAGCTATTTCAATAGTATCAAAGAAACTCTTTACATTTTGAGTATATCCTAGTTTTGTAAGCTCGTTAGCAACTATAACTGCCACGCTGTGGGTGTAGGAAGCAATTCTTCTAATACCCTCTTTCCCATGATATACTGCATACATTCCAGCCATAGTTGCAAGAAGTGCTTGTGCAGTACAAATATTTGAGGTTGCACGCTCGCGTTTGATATGTTGTTCGCGGGTTTGTAAAGCCATACGTAACGCTTTATTGCCATAGCGGTCAACAGAAACGCCGATGATGCGACCCGGCATGCTGCGTTTGTGCTCATCTTTGGTTGCAAAGAAAGCGGCATGAGGACCGCCAAATCCCATGGGTACACCAAAACGTTGGGTTGAACCAACAACGATGTCAGCGCCCCATTCACCTGGAGGTGTAATTAGTGCAAGACTTAAAAGATCAGATATTACAGCAACAAGAACACCTGCTTCATGTGCTTTGGTTGTAAAACCAGCATAATCTCTTACTGTACCTTTCGCTGATGGATACTGAACAATTGCACCAAATTCTTTTCCAGTGTAAGTATACTCGCTATAGCATCCTGTTACAACCTCCATACCTAGAGGTTTTGCCCTAGTAATAATTACTTCAAGGTTTTGGGGGAAGATATCTTTATCAACAAAAATTACATTTTTTCCATCCTTTACTGCTTGTCGACTACGAAGGTTAAACATCATGATCATCGCTTCAGCAGCTGCGGTAGATTCATCAAGTAGCGATGCGTTGGCAATCTGCATTCCTGTTAAATCCATAACCATAGTCTGATAGTTTAGCAATGCCTCTAAACGACCTTGGCTAATTTCTGCTTGGTAAGGAGTGTATGAAGTGTACCAGCTTGGGTTCTCAAAAATATTACGCATTATAACTGCAGGTGTTGCAGTGCCGTAATAACCCATACCTATAAATGAACGGTAAATTTGATTCTTGGCTGCAAGAGCATTGATTTTGTTTAAATATTCAAACTCAGTAAGTGGAGCAGGAAGGTTGAGCGGCTTTTTTAACCGTATTGATGTTGGTACAGTTTGATTTATAAGTTCGTCGAGAGACGATACACCAACAACCTTCAACATCTCGTTAAGTTCCTGGTCGCGAGGACCAATATGACGTGAAACAAAAGAATCGGTTATCATTATAATTGATTTTTATTTTGTTAAATAATTACGATTTCCAAAATTGATGCAAAAGTAAAAAAATGATTTCGGATTAGATTTGAGATTTATCACTTTGTTAAAAAAGAAATCATTCCTATTACTTTTGAAGAAATGAATTATTCTTTTTTTCGAATCCAATTGTAGTCGGGCTCCCATGTCCAGGGTAAACAGCCATATCATCGCCAAGGGGAATAATTTTGTGAACAATACTATCAATTAAAGTTTCATAGTTTCCCCCCATCAAGTCAGTTCTACCAATTGACCCATTAAAAAGGGTATCGCCTGTAAAAAGTTTTTTCTCATCACGGAATAGAATACAAATTCCACCCTTTGAGTGACCCGGAGTATGAATTATTTCTAAGGTGGATTTACCGAAGGAAATTTTATCACCATCCTTTAATAATTCATCGATCGTTGGCGCTTTATCGATTGAGATTCCAAACATTAGACCATGTACAGGTGAGTTTTCGATTAACGGGAGATCGTCAGCATGTGCAAGACATTTAACTTGATATAAATCTCTTAAAGAGTCGATGCCAAGAATATGGTCGATATGTCCATGGGTTAGAATTAAGTGCTTTACTGTTAATTCGTTTGAATCGACAAACCATTTTACCTCATCGAAATCTGATTTGGAGTAGCACCCAGGATCTATTATAATAGCTTCGCCGGTTTGGTCGTAAATAATATAAGTATTCTCTTGAAATGGATTAAGTATTAACGTCTTTACCTGTATCATTTTATTTTTTTATCTACTGTTTTGTACCCTTTAACAACGGAACAAAGATAAAGTTTCCGTGCTGGGTGATGATTGTTTCTGTTTCGCTCACCTTCTCAGCTAAAGTCATAACCTGCCCGAGCTTATCTCCAACAGGAGATATTAATTTACCTCCGATTTGAAGTTGTTCAATTAGCATTGCTGGAATTTCAGGAGCACCAGCAGTTATGATAATCTTACTATAAGGCCCATAGCTGGGCATTCCTAAGTATCCGTCACCATAAAAGAAGTGAGGATGATAGCCCATTGCTTCAAGCTGCGCTTTAGCTTTTATGTATAGCTCTTTTTGTCGCTCAATGGTGTATACCTTAGCGCCCATCTCCATTAGAACGGCAGTTTGATAGCCAGAGCCTGTTCCAATTTCGAGGACTTTTTCTAAAGGTTGAATGGTTAATAGCTGGGTTTGAAAAGCTACGGTATAAGGTTGTGATATTGTTTGCCCGGCACCAATGGGGAATGCAGAATCTTTGTAAGCAAAATTAATAAACCCGCTATCCATAAAAAAATGACGAGGAACAGCATAGATAGCATCTAAAACTTTCTGATCGGATATTCCTTTTAGCTTAAGCTCGTCAACTAAATTCCTTCGGAGACCTTTGTGTCTATATGTATCCTGCATTCTATTGTGCTCAACTCTAATTGTAGTTACAAAGATAACAGGAGTTTTAATATTATGAACTGTTACTATTTAGTTAATAAAAAGACCATTTATAAACGTTATTTGGGTCTAAATTAGGGTAAGTTTGTATTAGAATTTAAATCGATAAAGTTGAGGTTTATTGGTTATATTTTCTCCCATCAATAACAGTATCTGTTTATGAAAGCAGGCTTTTTCTTTCAAAATCTAGTTGGAACCGATTTACTGCAAACGATTGCATATCGAAATAACCTTGAGCTGGTAGGAGTCTATTTTAGAACCAATGAAAAAACCAATGATTTTGATACTAAAATCTATGAATTGGAGGATGAACTATTAGTGCAGATTGAGGTTGCATATGTTTTTTATGACAGTGATAATTATTTTGATTTTGTAACCAAAGCGCTAAAAAGAGGGGTTAATATTTTTTTAGCAAGTCTACCTGATTATTCCCTAAGCTCCCTCCTCGAAATTAATGAATTATCAATTGAAATCGGTTTTCCGATTGGTTTTGGATGTGCCGGCGAGATATTGGTTAAGCAGGATGAGATAATTGGAAACTACTTTATGCTTCAGCTTACTCGTGATGCTGGAAAAAGCGCTAACGATGATGCTTTTCGTCGAATGCTTATTTATGATATCGCCTCGTTTGTAAGGATTAAGCCTTGCGGTATGCGAAAATTAAGAGTGAATGGGTTACCCTTATTCACTAAAAGTCCAAAAGCCATTAATTTGCGAATGGAGTACGATAATAGCAGTGTCATTGCATCGAGTATAACACGAGTTGATGAAGCAGAAAGATGTGTATTACGATTCTTTTCTGGAGATGATGGTTATTTTAAAGATTTGCCTGTTAATAATGCCGATTTCGAGACAAGAGTCCTAAATTCGCCCGAATTAATCCTATCCGATGAAAGTTTCATAACAAATCTAAGCATTTATACTCAGGAGGTATTGTCAAAATCTTCTTTAAGTTTTGGTATTGAGAATGCAATTGAAACGCTAAGCATTTTTGAAGCGATAGAAGAACGCCTTTACCCGATGAACTAACACATATTTATTTTTGGAATCTGCATAATTTCCTTAATTTAGATACCCCAAAACGACGAGTTGTGAATAGGAAGTGGCAGATTATCAAATACATTACCTTCGATTTTATTGGCATTTTACTTGCTTGGTTTCTTTTTATTTATTATCGAAGTAAAATAATCCAAGGATCGATAACCCTTAAATTAATTCCATCTGAACTTTCCATCCGATTTTATATAGGAATAGCACTTTTCATCCTTTTTTGGTTGATTTTGTTTAGCCTAGCAGGATTTTATAACGATATTTTTCGGAAATCGAGATTAAAGGAGCTTGGCAATTCAATTGGAATAACCCTAATCGGTACTCTGATAATCTTCTTTGTGTTGATGTTTAAAGATGTTATATTATCCTCATCTTATTACTTCAAACTGTTCTATATTCTATTTTTCTTAGTATTTATACTAACCTATTTCCCAAGGTTAATTATTACATCAATAACAATAAATCGGATTCATACACGTAAGTATGGTTTTCCAACTATCATAATCGGTGAAGGCGAAAAAGCGCTTGAACTCTACAACGAATTACAGGCTCAAATCAAATCCCAGGGTTATAAAATTGTTGGTTTTGTCGATATTGGCGGAAATAATAGTTTAACCGGGGTTATACCTCATTTAGGCAATTTAATATCCATTGATAGCATTATCCAAAAAAACAGAATTGAGGAGGTGTTAATAGCGCTCGATAGTTCCGATAATAAGAGTATGCTTAAGCTCATTAATGAGCTACAAAGTATGAATGTTATAATCAAAGCCATACCAAGTTTATATGACTATCTGACTGGCAGAGTTAAGATGTCGGAGATTTTTAGCGCACCCCTTTTCAAGGTCTCTTTCGAGTTAATGCCACCCTGGCAGGTTAAGGTAAAACAGTTCATGGATATTGTAATTGCTGGATTTGCGTTAATAGTTCTGCTCCCTTTAATTTTTATTTTATGTATTTTAATTAAGTTAACATCTAAAGGAGCGATAATTCATAAACAGGAAAGAATTGGCCAATACGGGAAACCTTTCACTCTTTTTAAATTTCGTTCAATGCTAGTTAATGCCGAGCAATCAGGCCCAGCATTATCAAGTAAAACCGATACTCGGGTTACTTCATTAGGCCGATTTATGCGCAAAACCCGGCTCGATGAGATTCCTAACTTTTTTAATGTACTTCGGGGTGAGATGTCGTTGGTTGGCCCACGTCCTGAGCGGCAGTTCTTCGTGAATCAGATTGTTAAAGTTGCACCCCATTATATTCACCTTCAGAAGGTAAAACCGGGAATCACTTCGTGGGGACAGGTGAAGTACGGCTATGCCGAAAATGTTGATCAAATGGTTGAAAGGCTAAAATACGATCTTCTGTACATCGATAACATGTCGATTTTGGTTGATCTCAAAATCATTATATACACTTTGATAACGGTATTTAAAGGTAAAGGGGTTTAATTTATTTCAGGTGATTTATGACTGTTTTAGCTATAGAAAACTATAATTGCTTGTATTCGTAAAGCACAATTAGCTCATCAAGGATTTTGTCCTCGCCCTCTTCGTCAAACTCGCTTTTTAGGTTTGAGCCAAAAATTCGGGCAACAGCCTGCCATAGCCCCGCCGAAAAATTTCCTTTCAACTCTTTGAGTAATTCGTACGAAGTTTTCCCTGTTTCTCTATCAATCAGCTTAATTAGCATCTTCCCTTGTGAAACGGTAAGACCAATTAATTTTTTTTCAAAATCAGTTCTTATCTCTTTTTCTATTTGATTTACAAATTGCTCTTTTTCGCATTTGGTTTTCAGCTGCATCAGCTGCCAATTCATATCGGTTAATTTTATCTTAGCAATTCTAGCGTACGGATAAACCACCTTTAAATTTCGAATCATCCGCTGGTACTGGCGATAATCCTTTTTCGTTTTGAAATCACGCTTAGGAAATACAACAATTCCGGGAATTACCCAATTGGGTATTTGTTCGCCGTCAACAATGGTAACACCGGGAATTGTGAAACCATCAATAACAATAGTTTGCTGAGCCAATCCCTCAAATACTGGCACAAATAGAATTGAAAATAGTATCGCAAAAAACTTTATCATAATTAATCTCTACGGCTTTTAACGAATAATTTCGTTTTTTTGTTGTTGATTAAAGAATGATGTTAAAGTATTTCTAATTTTACTACAAATTATAGGCAAATATATTTCATGTACTGATTTATTTGATGAATTTAACAAAAAATTAAAAACGCTAAAGCCATGGAAGTAATTTCAAATTCAGAGCAGAGTCAAGTTAAATATGCAGGATTCTGGTTAAGATTCGCTGCTTACATAATTGATCAGTTTGTAATAGGGATTGCTGGATTTATTCTTTTTGTACCAATAATTTTGGGTATAATTGCTTTCGGTGTAAACTTAGATGGGATTAGCAACTTCAAAGATTTGTTTACCCATGATGGATTACTGATGATTGGAGGGATAATCGGTATGATAATACTAGCAATACTTATCAGCATTGTTATGAAGTGGTTATATTATGCTTTAATGGAGTCGTCTAAATTCGGCGGAACCCTTGGCAAAATGGCTGTTAGCATTAAAGTTGTTGACATGGAGGGGAATAGGATTACCTTCGGTAGAGCCACTGGTCGTTACTTCTCAAGAATAATTACTAATATGACTTTGCTAATTGGATATATTATTGCTGGTTTTACAGAAAAAAAACAGGCGTTACACGATTTAATAGCCAGGTGTTTAGTGATTCAAAAATAATTTTTATTTTTTCTTTTTAAACAAATCCAATAGGGTTTCCGTTCACTATGGAGATGAACTAAATTATTTATGGAAAGAGTGAAAAAGAAGTATTCGAACGAAGATATAACCGTTTTTTGGAATTCCGGGGAATGTATCCATGCATCAATTTGCTATACTAAGTTGCTATCAGTTTTTAATCCACGTAATCGACCATGGATTACTATGGAGGGGGCAGATGTTGAAAAGGTAATTGATATAGTAAACGAGTGTCCTACCAATGCATTAATGTTTAAATGGAACGATCCCCAAAAAAATAGCGCTGAACGATCACCCAAAGTAGTGAAAGAGGAACCTCAGGAAAACACGGGTGAGTTCGATAGCGAACCTGCCAGGGTTCAGATAATGAGGAATGGTCCGATGCTTATTTCAGGTAAGTTTAGGGTGATTGGGTATGATGGAAACGAGTTAAAGTCAATGCAGATGATTTCGCTATGCAGGTGTGGGTTTTCCAATAGCCAACCTTTTTGCGATGGAAGCCATTTTAAGAAAAACTTTAAAGATTCGGAGGGATAATCCATGGAGGAGAAGAAACGAGTTTCTGCTGAAGTTCAATTAACCCGAAATCAACCCATTAAAATTTCAGGCAATTTTAATGTTGTAGGTATAGATGGCAATATACTGAATACTGATTTTAACAAGGAGGTTTTTCTTTGCGCTTGCGGAAAATCGAAGATTAAGCCTTTCTGCGATGGAAGCCATAAAGAATAATTTACGAAAGATTATTTTATGATTGACATACATCCAAGCCCTTTTGTAAGGGCTTTTCTTCTATTTCTTGGCGTATTAGCATTGGCGCTTGGAGTTATTGGTGTTTTCGTCCCCTTATTACCCACAACACCCTTTTTACTTCTTGCCTCATACTCGTTTGCACGAAGCAACAATAAGTTTAATGATTGGTTGTTAACCAATCGATTCTTTGGAAAACACCTTCAGAATTATATTAAGAGGAAAACAGTAAAAAACGAGATTAAGTGGATTACAATATGCATTCTATGGTTAACCATTTTGGTTTCTCTATCTGTAATTCACACGCCAGTATTTGTTAAGGTTTTACTAATTATAATAGCCACCGGAGTGAGCGTTCATCTATTCACGCTCAAAGGCACTAAATAAAGATAGGCCCTTGCGGTTTAAGTGTTGATTTAACTCGATTAGGAAATGTGCAAAAAGAGAAGGTTTTTCAATTATCCTTTTTTGCAATAGCATCCTCAATAACCATACTGAATATTTCGTGCATATCTTTGCCAAAGGCATTGACTTGTTGAGGAATGATGCTTGCTTCGCTCATACCCGGAACGGTATTTATTTCGAGAAAATACAGTTGATCGTTGCTGTAGATATAATCGATTCTCACAATTCCTCGGCAGTTCAGCTTGTCATATATTCTTGATGAAAGAATTTTTATACGCTCTGATAAAGAATCGCTAATTTCAGCAGGCGTTACCTCTTCGGATTGGTTGAGGTATTTTGCTTCGTAGTCGAAAAATTCATTCTTCGAAATTATTTCAGTTACTGGGAAAATGTATTCTTTATCAGAGGATTTAACTAGCCCACAGGTTAACTCCCTTCCGGCAATAAATTCCTCAATAAGCACTGTATTATCTTCAGTTAAGGCCTTTGTTATTGCAGGAGCAATATCTTCAAGGGTTTTAACCTTACTTATTCCGTAGCTGCTTCCGCTCTCGTTAGGTTTTACAAATACAGGAAGACCTAAATGGATTGCAATTATTGAAGGGTCGATAACCTGACCCTTATGGAATATTGATCCTTTTGCAAGGTCAACACCTGTATCCCTAACCAACTCTTTACAAAAGTATTTATTGAAAGTAACCGAGGTATTCATAACTCCACCAGTGGTGTATGGAATATTAAGCATTTCAAGATACCCTTGAAGCAGTCCATTTTCGCCGGGTGTGCCATGGATGGCAATTAGCGCACAGTCGAAAACAATTTTTTCGCCATTTATTGTAACGCTAAAATCATCTTTGGATACCTGAAAATCACCAAGTTCAGGATGCTTTAGCGTCCAACCAATGCCTTTAACGAGTATTGTGTAAACATTATAGCTCGTTTTACTTAGCCATTTGGTAATTTGAGCAGCACCTTTTAGCGAAATGCCTTCTTCCGAGGAGTTGCCACCGGCAAGTATTGCAATATTTCGATGTTTAGTCATATTCTATTTTTCAAAAACATTCCAAAGATATTGAAAAGAGTTTATTGCCGAAAGATAAAGAGAGCAAGAATTGGAAAAAGTATCCGGGAGTCAGAAGTTGGAAGACAGAAGTTGGAAGACAGAAGTCCGAAGTTGGAAGTCTCATTTCTCACCTCTCACCTCTCACCTCTCATCGACAACACATAACCCATCCTATTCTTCAATCTCCCTACCTACTACATAATTCCTCCATTTCTCAATAACGAGCTTCATATCATCGGGTAGTTCTGATTCAAAAAACATTTCTTTACCCGTTGTTGGATGTGTAAAACCCAACGATTTTGCATGTAGAGCATGCCTAGGGCATATCCCGAAGCAATTCTCAACGTATTGGCGATATTTGGTAAACACAGTACCTTTTACAATGATATTCCCTCCGTACTTATCATCGTTGAAAAGTGGGTGCTTGATATACTCAAAATGCGCTCGGATCTGATGGGTTCGTCCTGTTTCGAGTTTGCATTCTACTACATTTACATAGCCCAAGCGTTCAATAACTTTCCAATGAGTAACTGCGTGCTTGCCCTCTTCTCCATTGGGGAATACCTGCATTTTTTTTCTGTCGCGGATATGCCGACCAATATTCCCGGTTATGGTTCCCTCGTCGGTCTCCATGTTGCCCCAAACCAATGCGATGTACCTACGCGATGAGGTGCGGTCGAAGAACTGTTTTGCCAAGCGATTCATGGCAATTATGCTCTTTGCAATTACTAGAATTCCTGACGTATTTTTATCAATCCTGTGCACCAACCCTGGGCGAACCTCGCCTGAGCTGAACAGCGGAATATCCTTTAAATGATACATCAACGCGTTAACAAGAGTTCCAGTGAAATTGCCGTGGGCAGGGTGAACCACCATTCCAGGGTCTTTATTGATTACAATCAGGTCAGCGTCCTCGAAAAGTATTTTTAGCGGAATATCCTCGGCTTTTATCTCGGTATCCCTTGGCGGGTAAGCCATCACAATCGAAATAGAATCTAAAGGCTTTACTTTATAGGATGATTTAACCGCTTTGCCGTTAACCAGAATATTATCGGCATCGGCCGCAGATTGTATTCGGTTTCGTGAAACCTGATGAATTTTGCTGCTTAGGAATTTATCGATTCGCAGCATTGCTTGCCCACGATCAACATCAAAGTGGAAATGCTCAAATAGCTCTGATTGCTCGTCCGAGGCTTCATCCAGTTCATCGTCGGCAATGGGGTTTAAATCGTTAGGGTTGATCATTTTATGATTACCAACTTTTTAGTGGTCGTGGTTTGATTACGGAGCGTTAGCTGAAAAAGATATATTCCTGTTGAAAGATTACTAACATCTATACTATTACTGTCGTAGGGCTTGCTTAGCACAATTTGACCAGCAAGGTTGACGATTCGTATTTTTTCGGGATGTTCTCCATCGAGCAAGTTTATACTAATCTGATTGGTTGCCGGATTAGGGTAAATGGTGAACTCTGTTCTAATCGCTGGTTTTTCGATACCCGTTTGACCCAACGCAAATTTTCCGAAAACAGGTTTCATCATTAGAGAACCCTCATAGGTTGAGTTTACCCATGTTCCAGTAAGGTTGTAGTAAAGCCTGTCGCCGTGATTATTATTTAGGTCAAAGCCTATATTGAGCATATCATCAGTGCTGTTTACTGTGCCAATCCAGAAATCGCCGCTTAACTTTAGCTTTTCGTCTATTTTGTAGAGTGTATCTTTGTTGTAGGCTGAAGTAGGTTTTAAAACAGTTTTTCGATATAATTCGGTTCCAGGCTTTCCATTATTATTGTTCCAAACCACAAGATCAAACCACTTATTTTTAGGGCCAAAATCAAGTAATTGGTTAAAATAGATCAGAATTCCTTTTAGCGAATCGGAAACGTATGTGTGATATTTCAGCGCAACCATTCCGTTTTGAGCTCCCTCACCGTATAGTCCATAGCCTTTCTCCGCCGAGCCATCATCGTAAGCGTAGTAGTTAAAAAATTGCTGAGTATACCTTGCGGTATCATTCCAATTGAGGTATGGAGTTGGACTAAGGTCAATCATTTCCAAACGGCATTCCATTGAATATTTTGCAGAATCAGACCAATTCGATAAGAAGGCATATTCGTAGCCACGGGAATAATCAATTGTTTGAAAAGGATTAATTACTTCAACATCGCCTGTGAACTCATAACTATTGTTTGGTATGGAGAGATTGCTTATAGTAAATACTCTATTTAGATTTACTGGTTGAGGTCCTGCACCCAAATATCGGTATTGAATTTTAAAGGAAAGTGGATTCGTCAGCTCAGCCAGCATGGCTTGGCTTGTGAAATGCTTCCATGGAATCGATTCGTAATTCTTAAGGAACGATTTAATGGGTTTACTAAAAGCAACATCGTTTAGAATTGTATCGGTTGCAATTCTTCCACTGTCAAGGTAAACTAGGTCGATATGCCAATGGTCGCCATTGCCTCTAATACTCGGGTATTGTGTGTTTGGAGGAAAAGATGCATAATTCATAAACCGAAACTGAAATCCATTCTTCCTGAATCGTTCATCTGTTATCGGCAGCATCACGTTAAAAAAATGCTTTGAAATATCAGGTGCTTTTTGGGTAATGATTGTATTTGAAAGGTGGTGCTTTTCCTTTACTTTGTTGCTTCCAAAGTACGCAGATACAGAGAATGTCCGAATCCATTTATTTTCAGCTACAGCAAAGAATTCTAACACTAACGAATCGCAACCAAAATGGGCATTATCTGTTGTATCTGGCGCTTCTCCTAACCCTTTAGGCTGGTACTGAAACGATAAATAGATGCTATCGCTTTCCGGAAGGCTTAGGTTAATTGGCTGAGATGTAAGAGTATCGGCAGGAATGGAATCTTTTAGATTGTATAACTTTCCGTACTGATTAATTGCATCAAAGGTTGCCACGCCAATAGTAGGAGGATTAATGGCGTAGGTTTGGTTAACTAGCACGTAAGAATTTTGCCATTTGTCGGGGTCTGGCAATGAAAATCCTTTTGAGAAATCATCGAAGAACGGTAAGACCAATGCCGACTTTGCTTTTGCTTGATTTTTTGATTTTTTTATTGTGCTTTGCTTTACTGGCAGGGATTGCAAATCAATTAACACCTCCTGACCAAATGAACTTGCAGAGATTACGATTAAAAGAATAAAAAAAAACAATTTTCTCATTCAACGATATCATTAAGTAGGGTTGTATCAACCTTCATATACGAAGAATCAACCCCAAGTTCTGCTTTAATCCTTGGTACTCGAGCCTCGTTTAAGGTTAACCAAATATCAACTCTTGCTCCGAAGCTAATCGGATTCGATTCGGAATACCCTGGATATTGGCTATATACCATTGCATTCAACGAATCTTTATAATCTTTTATTGTTTCATCGTATTTAACTTGACCAAGGTTTAGCGAAGCATCAATTAAGCGGCTACGCGATTCACTTTGGTTTAACCCAATGAGTAGTGGCAATCCAGTCCTTTCGTTTTGCATCCCACGTCCTAAGACAAGATCTATCCTTGAGCCTTTTGGGATAAACTTACCGGGTTCAATTGTCTTCCCTTTGAATTTTTGCTCAAGGATATTATTCACTGCAATATCGGTTACAAATACTAAGTTTCCAATTATAAGACCCTGAAGGTCGAGTATTCCTTTTGCTTGACGTAGGGTAACTCCAACAATATTAGGCATCTCAACCTTTTTAGGGTTTCTAGCATTCATTGTTAAAAGCACTCTGCGGTTTTGCTTTACTTTTGTTCCAACCGAAGGATTCTGGTCAACAACAGTACCCGGTTTTCGGGTTAATATATACACCGAATCAGTAACCTCAACCCTAAGCTTGTATTTTTTTGCTAGTTTAATAACCTCTGTTTGCTTTAGTCCGCTGAAGCTAGGTACAGGATAACTTTGCCCATGACGGGTGAAGATGAATAGAAAAATAAAAAATAGTAGTATCGATCCAACAATCGCGATCAACGGAAATAGAATAGTTTGAACGTTGTAGTTCGAATAGATCTTTAGTAAAAGTTTTTTAATACTCTCCCACATAGTTTTGAATGGCTTAATTCGAATAAAAACTCTTTTGGAAATAGAATATTGTAATTAATGGCAAATTTATAATTATATGCCTAAATAACATCTGTTCAGCATAAGATAAAGTAAAATGAATTATTTCTTAGTAGAGTTTAACGATTTTGTAAAGTGAATCCCTTTCAACAGGAGTTTTCCCAACGCTTCTGATAATATCGCAAAGCATATCAACGGTCATTGCCGGTTTTTGATCCTCGGCCCCGGCCATCGAGTAGATTTTTGTTGTGTCATCGATGGTTCCATCAATGTCATCAACACCAAACGCGATGGCAAGTTTTGTATTCTGTTGACCCAGCATTGGCCAGTACGCCTTTAGGTGGGTTATATTATCGAAGAAAATGCGGGATACCGCAAAGTTTCTTAAATCTTCAACCGTACCAACTTCACCAATGTATCCCAGTTTATTATTCTGTGCTCTGAATTTAAGGGGAATAAAACAGTTAAAACCCCCAGTTTTATCCTGAAGGTTACGAATTGCCTCCATGTGTAAAGCGCGGTGTTTATAGCTTTCAATATGGCCATAAAGTATAGTAGCATTCGAGGGAATTCCTTCGAGATGCGCAGCTTCATGGACATCAAGCCATTGCTTTCCTGTGGCTTTATCGGAGCAAATCTTTTCACGTACATGGGGGTCGAAAATCTCAGCACCCCCGCCCGGAATTGAATCTAATCCTAACTCCTTCAGCTTTCGCATCCCTTCGCGATAGCTTAGGTTTGCTTTTTTGATTACATATTCAAGCTCAATGGCCGAATATGCTTTAACGTGTACATGGGGCAATTCTTTCTTTATGCTCTGGATAATTTTTCCGTAATAATTGATGTCCCATTTTGGGTGAACGCCACCAACAACATGAACCTCAGTAATGTCTTTGTTTTTATAGCTCTCGGAGAGCTTGGTTATTTCGTTTAACGACATCTCCCAGCTTTCAGGATCGCCAGCTAATTTATGGTAGGAACAAAATTTACAATTGTAAATACAGGTGTTGGTTGGCTCAATATGAAAATTCTTATTAAAATATACATGATTTCCATTTTTTGTCTCACGCACATGGTTCGCAAGCATGCTAAGATATCCTAAATCGGCAGTTTCGTAAAGCAAAATAGCATCATCCACTGATATGCGTTCACCCTTCAATACCTTTTCAGATATGTGGATGAAAGGATCTAGCGACTTGGAATTTTCTATGTAAGAAATCAGTTTATTTTTATCAAGCATTTTTTTTGTTTTTGCTATATCGCAAATGTAAAAAGTTTTTACACAGTGGCTCTATGTAAAACAAAAAAAGGCAGGTATAAACCTGCCTTCCTATGCTCTATAAATGGTTTTTACCTTTTATGACTTGGTTCATCAGAAACTGTAAGTCTCTTTCTTCCTTTTGCACGACGAGCGGCCAAAACTCTTCTTCCATTTGGGGTCGACATACGCTCGCGGAAACCATGTTTATTTTTCCTTTTTCTGTTTGAGGGTTGGAACGTTCTTTTACTCATCGGTTTAAACTTTTATATTTTCTGCTACTTATGATTTTCAGCACAATATGTGAAATACTCAAACTTTTTTTGAGATTGCAAAGATATACTTTTTTTGAAAGTACAAAAAGAATAGCTCAAAATTATATTAAATAATAAAAGCATAAAGTATAAAATACTAAGCGACAAATATGACAACTCAATAAATATCAATACTTAGCAGTAAATATTTTTAACAATAAATCTTTTACCTTGGAATGAAAATGATTGACTTTTCTTGAAAATACTCTTCCTCGAAGAAAGTATTTATCGTCCATTTTGTAGTTTTCTTTCCAAAAGGAGCTAATTCCTCTTTCAAATCGCCACCCTTTAAGGCAATAATTCCATTGGGTAGTTGATTCAACCCACTGGGTTTAATTATTTTCTGAACCCAGCTATTAAGGGTTGGTAAGGGTGCTACGGCACGGGTTACAACAAAATCAAATTCATTTTCAAGGTCTTCAGCACGCGACTTAATCGCTTTTACATTCGTTAAACCAAGTGATTGGGCGACTTCGTTTGCCACAGTAACTTTTTTGCCGATTGAGTCAACAAGTGTAAAGCTGCAATTGGGAAAGAAAATGGCCAATGGAATACCCGGAAAGCCACCACCTGTTCCAACATCAAGTATTCGAGTGTTTTTTGCAAAAGAAATAATCTTTGCAATTGCTAAAGAATGAAGTACATGGTGTAGGAATATGTTTTCAATATCTTTTCGAGAAATAACATTTATCCGCGAGTTCCATTCCCTGTAAAGTGGGTCAAGTTCCGATAATTGCTTACGTTGAGTGCTGCTCAGCTCGGGAAAATACTTGATAATTCTATCCATTGGAATTAATGTCAATTTTCAAAATAGCTCTGTATATAATACTTTTAGAGAGATAACGATTATTAAATCTTATCTAATATCTGGTGTGAAAGCCTACTGGTGAGGACTATTCTTTAAAATATTAAAAAGTAGTTCACGCGCTCTGAAAAGTTGCGCCTTTACAGTGCCAATGGGAAGACTAAGCTCTTCGGCTATCTCTTCGTACGAGAATTCTCGGAAATACCTAAGTTCAATTAACCTTCGGTATCTTGGTTTAAGGGTTCCAACAACGTCCTGAATAAGTTTAATGCTCTGCTCTTTTATGAGCTGCTCCTCCGGATCAAGATTGCTTGATTGAAGGTGCGCTGTTGGAGATGATATTGGCCCTTCTAAATCCTCTGAGGTTTGATCAATTGAAATAAGATTAGCCTTTTTTTTGCGGATAAAGTCAATACAATTGTTTGTTGCTATTTTAAAAAGCCAGGTGCTAAAAGCATAACTTGGTGTGTATTGCTGGATGTTTTTAAACGCTTTCCCGAATGCTTCAATGGTTAAGTCCTCGGCATCGCTTTTATTATTAACCATTTTTAACAGCATAAAGTAAATGGCATCCTTATACCTATCCAATAACTCAGCGTATGATTTTTGATTTCCTGCAATAGCTTGTTCAACTAAAACTAAATCATGTTTTGCCTTATCCGATAGGTTTGCACTTACCTCCATGATGATTTTCGCGGATTAATAATGTTTAACAACGCCAATCTTCCGTAAAAGAAAAGCGAATAAAAATCGTATAAAGGCGAAAGTAGCAATAATTTCCTTTCGCTCAAGCGATACATCACACCTTTTATTATTGACAGTTGAATAATCAAACGTAAAAAAACTAAACCACCAATTATCCAAGGGAAATATAGCAAAGCTATTAATGCAATTGATGAGCCATAGAATAGAATTCGGGATAGAATTTCTCCTCCAAGCATTATTTTTGATGATAACCGATACCTTTTTGAAGTTGTAATATGCCTACGTTTCTGGATCTCCCATCTTTTAAAACTATTCCTTGGAATAGTCCTTGTATGGGAATTGCTTCGAAATTCTACCCTTGTATTATTCTTTTTGGCAACTTCATTGATGAAAAGATCGTCATCCCCTGAATAAATATGAGCATGTGAAGCAAATCCCTTGTTCCGAAAGAACACCTCTTTCTTGTATGCCAAATTTCTTCCTACGCCCATGTAGGGTTTTCCAGCTAATGCAAGTCCAAGATATTGCATTGCAATGAATAGTCCATCGAAGCGAATGAGCTTATTGAGGAAGCTTCGCTCTTCGAAAAAGCCTCCGTAACCCAAAACAATTTCTGAATTTTCCGAGAAATTTGAAGCGATTGAGGCAAGCCATTTATTGCTATCAGGTCTACAATCGGCATCGGTCAACACGAGCCATTCATTCTTTGCGGCCTTAATACCAACTGTTAACGCTAATTTTTTGTGATGGGTAAATTTTTCGTCTTGCTTAATGGTTGTAACTTTTAGCTTTGGATACTTTTTAAGCATTCTGTCCAGAGTGTATCCGCTATTATCCGACGAGCAATCATTTACAACAATTACCTCAAAATCCTGATAATCCTGTTCGAGGATAAAAGGCAAGAAATTTTCAAGGTTCTCTTCTTCGTCTCGAGCGCAGATTACAACGGATATCGGTATACAATGAGCCGATGAGTTATCCACCGATCTTTTTTTAGGCAATGCGACCCGAAGGTAAATACCTAAGTAGTAATAAAGCTGAATTAAAAAGGCAACTACTAAAACTGATACTAATGCTAATTCGTAAACAGTTGAATTTGAAATTATTCCTCTCACAGTAAAGACAAATTTAAACGTAGACAATGATATTAAACATTTTTGGGTTTACCAAGACAGGAGAAAAAGCTTAAATTATTTTCAACGACGATTTTAATTATCTTTGCCACCGAAAAATAGGGTTAATGGATTTCAAATTAGAACATACCGATAAATCGAGCAAAGCACGTGCTGGTAAGATTGTAACCGATCATGGCGAAATTTCTACGCCAATTTTCATGCCTGTAGGTACTGTTGGAAGCGTAAAAGGGATTAATCATCAAGATCTTGAAAATGATATCAACGCTCAAATTATACTTGGAAATACTTATCATCTTTATCTTCGACCTGGCCTGGAAGTTCTGGAAGCAGCTGGCGGATTACATAAATTTTCGAGTTGGAACCGACCAATACTTACCGACAGCGGCGGTTATCAGGTTTTTTCTTTGGCAGCAAACAGAAAGCTTACACGAGAAGGAGCATCATTCCGCTCGCACATCGATGGCTCGAAGCATATGTTCACTCCCGAATATGCCGTAGATATACAGCGAATCATTGGAGCCGATATTATTATGGCATTCGATGAATGTCCACCCGGTACGGCTGATATTCAGTATGCGCAAAGATCGTTAGAGTTAACTGAACATTGGCTTGATAGGTGCATTAAACAATTTAAAGAAACCGATCCAAAATACGGTTATTCTCAAACCTTTTTCCCAATTGTTCAGGGGTGCGTTTACCCTGAATTACGCCGTAAGGCGGCCGAGCATATTGCCGAATTAAATTGCGATGGCAATGCTATTGGAGGCTTATCGGTTGGCGAACCAGCCGAGATCATGTATGAGATGGTTGATGTTGTAAACGAAATACTCCCGAAGGATAAGCCACGATACTTGATGGGTGTGGGAACCCCTGAAAATATTCTTGAGGGAATTGCCCTTGGTGTTGATATGTTTGACTGTGTAATGCCAACACGTAACGGGCGGAATGGAATGCTTTTCACTAGCGAGGGGATTATAAACATTCGTAATCTAAAATGGAAGGATGATTTTTCATTAATTGATCCGAATGGCTTAACTTTTGTTGATAAAAGATATTCAAAGGCTTATCTTCGACATCTATTTATTTCAGCCGAGATGCTTGGCCCTCAGATAGCAAGTATTCATAACCTAGGATTTTACCTTTGGCTGGTTAATGAGGCCCGAAGGCATATTTTGAAGGATGATTTTACCCAATGGAAGAATCAAATGGTTAAAAAATTATCGTATAGATTATGAGAGAAAAATATCGATTAAAAACTATCGACCTCTACATAATCCGTAAGTTCATTGGAACTTATATCTTTGCAATTGTACTCATCGTTGGGATTGCTGTAATCTTTGATCTCTCTGAAAAGTTGGACGATTTCATGGAGAAGAAACCCCCGTTAAGCGCAATAGTTTTTGACTACTACCTTAATTTCATTCCATACTTTGCAAACCTATTCAGTTCACTCTTTACGTTCATAGCGGTAATTTTTTTCACTTCAAAGATGGCGTATGATACTGAAATCATTGCCATTCTAAGCAGTGGAGTTAGCTTTAAGCGATTGCTGTATCCATATTTTGTTTCAGCTTCATTAATTGCCATTCTATCCTTTTTTCTGACCAGTTTTGTTATACCTCCCGCCAATAGAGTCCGATTAGATTTCGAGAACACCTACGTCCGAAAACCCTATCGGAATAGCGAGCAAAATATTCATAAACAGGTTCGTCCGGGAGTATTCGTTTACATGAAGTCATACAACTCCTTTAATCAAACGGGATATAATTTCTCTATCGAGCATTTTGTTGATAATCGATTAGAATCTAAACTTATATCAGACTATGCAAGATGGGATTCAACCAAGAATAAATGGATTGCTGAGAACTACTATATAAGAAATTACAACTCAGACGGACAACAAATTATTAAAGGCATTAGAATTGATACTACAATTTATATTACACCAAAGGATTTTACCCAGAGAACAGATGTGGTTGAGACAATGAATCTTTTTCGACTAAATGAATTTATTGATCAACAGCGTTTACAGGGCGCCGATAATGTAGATGTATTTCTCATAGAGAAGTATGGACGATTGGCCTTCCCATTTTCAACTTTTATCTTAACTCTTATCGGGGTGTCACTTTCCTCACGCAAAGTACGAGGTGGAATAGGCTTGCACATAGGAACTGGTTTGGGTATTAGTTTTACTTATATTCTTTTCATGCGCTTTACAACCATGTTTGCTGTTGGTGGATTACTAACGCCAGGCATTGCAGTATGGATACCAAATATTATTTTTTCTATCGTTGCCATAGGTCTTTACAGAATGGCGCCAAAGTAGTAAAGGTAGAAATATAGATAAAACTGCTGTTTGAATTTTAAATTTCTGATATATTGACATATACCGTTCAGGTTCATAAATTACCATCTATATTTTTTCGTATTAAGCTTTGTTTTTGTAACGTTGCAGTCTAATTTACCGTCATTATGTTTTTTTCGGTACGCTTATTATTAACTAACAGAGAATAATATGGCTTTAAAAAGCAAAATTGAAGAATTACAAAAACGTAAAGAAGAAGTTCTACAGGGTGGGGGAGAACAAGCCAATGCAAAGCAAGCCGCAATGGGTAAACTTACTGCACGTGAGCGAGTTATCGCCTTGTTAGATGAAGACTCTTTCCATGAGTACGATCTTTTTGTTGAGCATGAGGCACGCGATTTTGGTATGGATAACAAAGTACTCCACGGTGATGGAGTAGTTATTGGAACCGGATCGGTGTATGGTGCCCCTGTTGCAGTATTCGCTCAGGATTTTACTGTAGCGGGTGGCTCTTTGGGGATGATGCATGCCCGCAAGATTACCAAAATTATGGATTATGCTCTTCGTATGAGAATTCCATTAATCGGGATTAACGATTCAGGGGGTGCTCGTATTCAGGAGGGTGTTAATTCGTTGGCTGGTTATGGCGAAATCTTTTGGCGTAATACCTTATCAAGTGGTATAATCCCACAAATATCGGTTATTTTGGGCCCTTGCGCTGGTGGAGCAGTTTACTCGCCCGCTTTAACCGACTTCGTTTTTGTGGTTGATAAGATTTCGAAAATGTTTATTACCGGACCCGAGGTTATTAAATCGGTTCTAGGTGAAGAGATTTCACAGGAAGAGCTTGGTGGTGCAAGAGTTCATGCTGAGATTACTGGTAACGCTCATTTCTTCGCTGAAAGCGAGATAGAGTGCTTCGAGCAAATTAAGAAGCTTATTACCTTTATCCCGTGGAACAACTCACGTAAAGCTCGCAGATTTGAGCCTAAAGAACCAAAACCTGAATATAATATCAGCAATATCGTTCCAAACGATGCAAAACAACCGTATGATGTTCGTGATGTTATCAAAGCTTTAGCAGATGATTCTGATTTCTTCGAAATTCAGGAGCTATGGGCTGCCAACATTGTAATTGGTTTTGGTCGTTTGAATGGCGAAACTGTCGGTTTTGTTGCAAATCAACCGCTTGTAATGGCAGGTGTGCTAGATGTTGACAGCTCCGATAAAGCCGCTCGATTTATTCGTTACTGTGATGCATTCAACATACCTCTTTGTACTTTAGTTGATCTTCCGGGATACCTTCCTGGAATCGATCAGGAGCATGCTGGTGTAATACGTCACGGTGCGAAACTTCTTTACGCCTATAGCGAGGCTTCAGTTCCAAAAATGACAGTGATTCTTCGTAAAGCCTATGGTGGCGGTTATATTGCCATGAGCTCACGCCATCTACGTGCTGATTTTGTATTTGCATGGCCAGGTGCTGAGATTGCTGTTATGGGTCCAGAAGGCGCTGCAAACATAATTTTCCGTAAGGAAATTACAGAGGCTGCAAATCCTGATGAAATGCGTCGCAAAAAGGTTGAGGAGTATAAGGAGAAATTTGCAAACCCATACGTTGCGGCTTCTAAAGGTTATATCGATACTGTGATTGAACCAAAGGAAACCCGTAAACAACTTCTTCATGCGCTAGAGGTTTCAAGCACAAAGATTGCAGATCGTCCAGCTAAAAAGCATGGAATTCCTCCATTCTAGAATTTTACGGATGGTTAAAAGTAAAGTGATTATTAACAAACGAATCATCTAAACAAAATTGCAATATGTCATTAAGCAGACTCGATAAAAAACAGCTGACTGCCTTTATACCTGGAACAATTGTTGACGTTAAAGTTAAAGTTGGTCAACAGGTAAAGCAGGGAGAGACTCTAGTAGTATTAGATGCGATGAAAATGCATAATAGGATTTTATCTCAGTTTAACACAACCGTTAAAGAGGTTAATGTTAAATCTGGCGATAGAGTTGTTAAAGGATTTGTTATGGTAGTTTTAGACTAACAAAACAATTTTCGTATTTTATTAGAAAAGGGGCTTCAAGCCCCTTTTTCTAATATTTATAGTTTCTGATAGAAAGTATAATAATCTGAAAAGAGTAATTCGTACTTAGGCTTTTCATTAAAAATACCGAACACTGTTGAACCACTTCCCGACATTGCAGAGTAGATGGCTCCCATTTTGTATAGTTCATCTTTAATTAACCCAATTTCTGGGTAAAGATCAAAAACTACCTTTTCGAAATCATTCGAAATGATACCCTTCCAAAGTTCTGTTGCTGTTGCTATACTTTTTGGAAGTTTATACACCGATGGTTTCGGATTTGAAAGTGAGTACGCCTTTCCAGTATTAATGTGTAATCCAGAATTAACTAAAAGGATATTAAGGCCACTTAAATTCAAATCAAGAGGATTAAGTATTTCACCTCTGCCCGTTGCATAACAGGGTGAGTTGTATATAAAAAACGGGCAATCGCTGCCAAGCTTAAGCGCAATCTCAAGAAGTTTTTTTTGAGATAGTGGATTGGTTGAAAGTTTATTGAGGGCAACTAATGTATGTGCACCATCCGATGAACCACCGCCTAAACCTGCGCCAAATGGAATTTGTTTATGTAAATGAATTGTTACTGGAGGCAATTCAATATATGATTTGATTAAATGATAAGCTTTTACACAAAGATTGTTTTCATCAGGTTCGTTTAGGATTAAGCCTGTTTGTGAAAAAATCAACGATTCTTTCTGATCGAGGCTCGAAACAACTTCAAGGATATCGCATAATCCTTTTACAGGGTAAAAGATAGTTTCGATGTTATGAAATCCATCTTCGCGGCGAGCAACTATGTTTAACCCAATGTTAATTTTTGCGTTTGGAAATACAATCATAATAGGTTTTATGGTCAAATGCGAAAACAAAGTTAAGAAAGTCTTATTGATTAATGAAATTGGTTCAATCTTTGATTAGTTCCTTAACTTCAAACATGATTTAGTTCGGAATAACTTCTTTTTATTTACTTTTGTATTAATGATTTTTATTAAAAAAACATCTATGAAAAAGACTTTCAACATCCTATTCGGGATTTTGCTAATGAACATAACATTTGTAACAGCACAAGAATCTAACCGCCGCTTTAGTATTTTTGCTGATCCTCAACTTTCATGGTTTACATCTGACACCAAACAGTTTAAGCCAGATGGTTCAGTTAGTGGTTTTAATATCGGTTTTACTGCCGAAAAATATTTTGCAGAACGATATGCCTTTTTCACCGGATTATCTATTGATAATTTGGGCGGAAGTCTAAAATATATGAAGGATGGGTATAAACTTGAAACAAGGGACTCTACTTATAAAATAGACGCTGGTACCACTTTGAAATTAAAAGCTCAATATTTAACAGTACCAGTTGGCTTAAAATTTAAAACCAACGAAATTGGGTATTTTACTTTCACAGCACAGGTTGGGGTTTCGGGCCATGTTAGATTGAAAGGGTCCGCATGGGAGGAAGCGTTGAATATCGACAAAGAAACGGCATCTCAGCAGTTCAATTTGCTTTTTGCCTCATACCATGTAGGTGCTGGTGCAGAATATTCTCTTGGAGGGTCAAGCAGTATACAAGCCGGGATAATTTACTCCAATGGTTTCGTTGAGGCGTATAAAGCAGGGTACGGAAAGGTGAGTATCGGAAGCCTATCTCTTCGAATTGGAATTGTATTTTAAGGAATAAATATGAAAATTGCGCTGGCGCAGCTTAACTTCATTGTTAACCATTTTGAGTACAATAAGAGCAAGATTACGCAAACCATTGAACTTGCGAAACAAAGTGGAGCAGAACTGATTGTATTCTCCGAATTAGCTGTATGCGGATACTCTCCTCTCGATTTACTTGAGCGGGAGGATTTTATTATAAAATGCCAAAAATCTATTAATGAGATAGCGGTTCATTGTGTAGGTATTACTGCAATTGTAGGATCGCCTAGTTTGAATTCGAACCCAAAGGGGAAAATGCTCTTCAACTCAGCTTTTGTTCTTCGGAATGGACAAGTTTCAAGCATTCATAACAAAACACTTCTTCCGACTTACGATGTTTTTGATGAATACCGATACTTTGAACCAAATAATGAGTTTAGCATCATCGCTGTTAACGGGAAAAAAATTGCAGTCACAATCTGCGAAGATCTTTGGGATGATCAGCCTGTGTCAACAAGTTTTGCTCGTAGCCGGCTTTACAGTAAATCACCCATGGAGGAGCTCTCGGTTTTCAATCCTGATCTGATCATTAATATAGCAGCATCACCATTTTCATATAATAATGAGGAACGGCGCAAAAAGGTTTTTGCTGATAACGTCCATCGATTTGGATTACCAGTTATATACGTAAATCAGGTTGGTGCAAACGCTGAGCTAATTTTCGATGGAGGGTCAATGGTTCTAAACCGAAAAGGGCAAATCCTTGAGCAGCTAAAAAGTTTTGTTGAAGACTTTAAGATAATCGATACCGAATCGCTTGAAACAACCCTATCAACACCTATAATCAACAGCTCTGAGGATTTAAGAATATCAAAAATATACGGTGCAGCAATATTAGGTATCCGCGATTATTTCCAAAAAATGGGCTTTTCGAAAGCCACGCTTGGCCTTTCAGGTGGTATCGATTCTGCAGTAACCTTAGCCTTGGCAGCTGATGCATTAGGTTGCCAAAATCTTAGGGTTATTTTGATGCCATCGAAGTATTCATCTCAACATTCAATTGACGATGCAATTATGCTGGCCGAAACGCTGAATGTCAAGTACGATATAATTAATATTCAAGAAATATTCGATAGCTTTAACAAAGGGCTATCCGAACTATTCATGGGGATGAAGGAGGATATTACAGAGGAAAACCTCCAAGCCAGAATCCGCGGAAATTTATTGATGGCTCTTTCAAATAAATTTGGTCACCTCTTGCTCAATACTTCAAATAAAAGCGAGGCTGCAGTTGGCTATGGAACTCTTTATGGTGATATGAACGGTGCCTTGAGCGTACTCGGCGATATATACAAAACCGACGTTTTTAAACTTGCCCACTACATCAATCGTGAGAGAGAGGTTATCCCCAACAATACAATATTAAAACCACCATCTGCAGAGCTGAGACCCGATCAAAAGGATTCCGACTCCTTGCCTGAATACGAAATACTTGATAGTGTACTGTTCAGATATATCGAAGAGCAGAAAAATCCTGAAACAATTATCTCAGAGGGATTTGATAGAGCAACTGTGCTTAAAGCTATTCGACTTGTGAATATCAATGAATACAAGCGATTTCAAGCACCTCCAATTCTTAGAGTATCCTCAAAGGCCTTTGGGTTTGGACGAAGAATGCCCCTTGTTGCCCATTGGTAAGTTTTCCAATCTTTTTTACGGTTATTTTTTAAAAGCGACCGGATGTTTAAAAGCATATTTTATTAACTTTGCTCAACCAAAACCTAGATAGTTACTGCAATGGCTCATCACAATATCGATATTCAGAGTGCTTTTGAGGCTGTTTGTGCGCTTTTTCATAATCTTCAACCACATGAAAAAGAGAAGATAAGAGCAAATTTTACATGCTCTTACATTAAACGAGGTGAAATTATATTCAGAGATGGTGAAATACCAACTGGACTTGTTTGTTTGTATAAGGGTAAAGTAAAAATCTTTAAAGAGGGTGTTGGTGGCCGCGATCAAATTGTTCGTATGGCTAAACCTGTCGGTTTTTTTGGCTACCGAGCCATGTTTGCCGATGAGAATCATATTGCAACCGCCGAAGCTCTTGAAGATTCAATCATCTGTACCATTGAGCGCGATTGCCTTTTAGAGATTCTTAAAACCAATGCAGATCTTACATTCCATATTCTAAAATCATTAGCAACCGAGTTAGGTTTTTCCAACAATCGTACAATCACGCTAACCCAAAAGCATATTAGAGGAAGGCTTGCTGAATCACTTTTATTTCTTCGCGATACCTATGGACTTGAGGATGATGAGCAAACAATAAAGGTATACCTCTCCCGTGAGGATCTTGCTAATCTTTCCAATATGACTACCTCCAACGCCATTCGAACCCTTTCTGGTTTCTGTAACGAAAGTGTTATTGAACTCGATGGACGCAGAATAAAAATCCTAGATGCCTATAAACTCGATAGAATTAGTAATTTAGGCTGATAAGAGCACAAATCGATTTTATATATAGCATCATTTCATAAATGATGCTTTTTTATTTAATTTCTATTTGTATATCCGTAATCTGTCATAATCCTGTAATATTTGCTACCACGAGCCTATCGAAGATTTTATCACCAAAATACCTTCTGTTTAGTTTGTAAACGAACTCATCAAGGTATTGCTGTAGATATTTTCTTTTTATT
>JANYLA010000156.1 GCA_025361485.1 Bacteroidales bacterium | reverse complement strand
TGAGAACGGGTAGAACACAGTGGTTGGAGCATTATGGTCGGTCATCTGACTATCAGCCCAAACCTTCATTTTCTCTAATCGTTCAGTCTCAATTTTATGGAACATGGAATCCATTCTAACAGCATGCGATTTCCATTTAGTGGTTGTCTCAAGATCTGATAAACATTTTGTATTTCCATGAGCCATCCCAGAAAAGAATGCAACTTTGCTATCAGTTAGCGTATCGTAGGGTAAGGATATTTTTTTTGGAATAGTGTCGGTTGTAACACTGGTGTTTGCTGGTTTCTGATTGCATGAAAGCGCAATGGCAGGAATAAGTACTAGACCAAGTAGAAATTGTTTAGTTGACATGTTTCTTCGATTTAATAAGTATATAATAAAAGATAAATCCTGATAAAGTTAATGCAATTCCAATTACAGAAGGTTTTGGATCATTTAATAAAACGAAAATCATCATACAACCCTCTATTAGTATAAAAAGAAGAGGAATTATAGGATAGCCAAAGGTATGATATATATTTTCACCATTCTTCTTTAACCTGTGCCGCAGAATGAAAATGCCTGAAACGGAAGCAATTGTAAATATCCCTAGGGTAAAACCGATCATGGTCATAATCTGTTGAAAGGTTGAGGTCCAAATAAGGACAAGGGCTATGAGTGTTAGTAAAAGTGTAGCCCAAACGGGTGCCCCATACTTGTTTTCAACTCCTAAGCCTTTAATTGCTCTGTAATCTAACGTGAGGGCTTGTGTAACCCTGGGCCCAATTATTAACAATGAATTTATAGAAGCAATTAATCCGATTGATATAAGAATTGCAACCATTTTACCGCCTGTTTCGCCAAAAATATTGTTTGCACATAGATATGCGAAATCTTTCCCTTTCTCAATAATATCAGGAATTGGTGTGGAGTAAAGGAAAATGAAGTTTAGTAAAGTGTAAAGGGTGATAACTATTAGCGTTCCGATAATAAGTATGAATGGTAGGTTCTTAACAGGGTTTTTAATTTGATGGGTCATGTATGAAGCGGAGTTCCACCCCGAATAGGCGAACGAAACGTACACCAATGAAATGGCGAAAGCCGGACTGAATATTTGTTTCAGATCACTTGCGTTTACAGTAAGGTGAAATCCATCATGAGCCCCTTTGAATAGCCCGAAAATACAGAATCCAATGATCAGAAGCACGTTTATTGATGTTGCTATAAAGTTAAAATTAGCACCAATCCTAAAACTGCTAGAGTTTAGCGCTGTAAGAATAACAATAGTTCCAATAGCAATAATCATTGGTGATATTGGAAGGAAATTATGGGCATACGAGCCGAGTGCAATGGCGGAAATTGCCATTGGAGCTGCAAAACCAATGGTCATTGAAATAAATCCTGAAAGAAATCCAAAGGATGGGTGGAATAACTCCGAAAGGAAGGTGTACTCACCTCCAGATCGGGGAATTCGTGCTGCTAACTCGCCATAAGTTAATGCACCGCATATGGCAACGATCCCGCCAGTAATCCATATAAAGAGTAAGGCGAAAACAGAGTTAATTCCAGCTGCTTGAAGGTACAAGCTAGTGTATACTCCTGTGCCAATCATATTTGAAACTACAATGGCTATTGCGCGGGATGGGCTAATTAATTTTATAGGTTCCAATTGAATAATAATTTTAAATGTTGAACAAAAATAGTAAAATGATTTAATTCAAGTCGGAATTATGGCAAAGACTACTAAAATTTTAATTTTTTATAAAAGTAAGAAATTTGATGTGTCATCTAAGAGGTTGTAGGCTTATTAAACTGCTGCAAACTTAATGGCTGAACTATCCCAATCGGGCGAGTTCTCAATAGCAGGAACTATTTCTTCGGGCAAATTAACGAATTGCCAAATCTCACCATGCTCGGTGCGCATGAAGTGCTCTTGAATCATCTTTTCGAGTAGGAACTTAAGATGATCGTAAAATCCGTTGGTGTTGAGGATAATTATTGGTTTTGTGAATTTGCCTAAACGCTTTAAAGTTATTACTTCCATCAATTCTTCAAGTGTTCCACAACCACCTGGAAGTGCAACTACGGCATCTACATCTTTTATCAGGAGTTTTTTGCGTTCGTGCATATCCTTTACGAGGGTAAGCTGGGTTAGCCCTTTGTGTCCCCATTCAACTTTTTCCATAAACCGAGGAAGAACGCCAATGGCTTTGCCATTATTTTTGAGTATTGTATCGGCTAAGCATCCCATTAATCCTGCTGAACCACCACCGTATACAAGAGTGATGCCTCTATTTGCAAAATCTTCGGCAAGTTTTTCGGTTGCTTCAAAGTAGGCTTTATCAACCTTTGAGCTGGAGGCACAGTAAACGCAAATACGCATTTTTAAATCGTTGTTAGTATGAAGTTGTTTGTTGTTTGTATTGTAACAACATTTAATCTTGGGAATTGTAAATAAATAACTAAGCCGAAGGGGTTTCCTCCGGCCTATATTTTATTGGAGTAGCTATTATAGTAGCGCCTCAAGCTTAGCAATAAGGCTGCTCTTAGGAACAGCACCAACCTGTTTGTCAACAACCTGTCCACCCTTGATGAAAAGAATAGTTGGAATATTTCTGATTCCAAATTTGCTAGCAATGCCAGGGCAGTTGTCGACATCCACCTTTACCACAAGGGCTTTGTCTTTGTACTCATCTGCCATTTGCTCAACGTATGGAGCTACCATTCGGCAAGGTCCACACCATTCTGCCCAAAAATCAACCATTGCTGGTTTGTCTGATTTTAACACAACTTCATCAAAATTAGAATCGTTTACTGCTAATGCCATGGCTTATACTTTTAAGATTTCACGCACTAAAATTATTAAAAAATAACATTCAATACATCAAAATGTTTTAAACAATTAATCCTTCAGCTTAAAATCGAACTCATTACTTTTAAGGTAACCCAAGAATTTAGGCGAAAGATTTACTTTCAAAGTTCTAGAGAATAGGTCGATAGATATTTTACTCTCTGGATCAACCACCTTGAATTTAAGCTGAATTTTTCCTTTATTCGTTTCAACCTGTTTTTTTATCTCATCAACAAGATTGTCGGTTATTTCGTGAATTGGAATGGTGATATTCACCATTTTTATCATCTCCTCCTTAACATCGGTCAGCATGTGCATGCTTTTGATTTTAAACTCGAGCTCAGCAGGATTGTATGATTTTGGCTGTACCTTTCCTTTCATGAGTAGAGAATATCCCTCGAAACAATACTTTCTAAAATTCTCAAAATCTTTTCCAAACAGCGCCAATTCCCACGAGTCGGAATAATCCTCAAGGTTTATTTTCCCGAAGTATTTTCCTGTTTTTGTCATGGCAACCTTCGCCGATGTTACCATTCCTGCAATTGTAGCATCCTTGCCATTAATCGATGGAAGGTCGTTCATGTCGGTGAGGGTTGTGTTGCAAAAATTATCAATCTCTAACCTGTAATCGTCGAGTGGGTGGGCCGAGAGATAAATTCCTATCACCTCTTTCTCGCGATTTAATTTTTCGAGTTTCGACCAATCCTCTGATTTAGGAGTCTCCGGTTTTTGCAAATCAAAACCTGTATTCGCCCCGAAAAGCGATTGCTGATTATTGTTCTTTTCGGTTTGTACCTTTGCTCCGTATCGCATTATCTGCTCGATAAACGACACTCCTTTCTGGTCTAAAGCGAAATACTCACTCCGCTTAATGGTTCCAAGGCTGTCGAAAGCACCAGCAACAGCCAGCGTTTCAATATTTTTTTTGCTAACCGTTTGTAGGTTTACTTTTTCTGAAAAATTGAATATATCCTTGTATTTCCCCTTCTCTTTTCGTACCTCAATGATATTGGCTACAGCATTCTCCCCAACCCCTTTGATTGCACCAAGTCCAAAACGAATATCGCCGTTGGCATTAACCGTGAATTTGTAAATACTCTCGTTAACATCAGGGCCTAATACCTGAATCCCCATTCGCTTGCACTCATCCATAAAGATGGTGATCTTCTTTATGTCAGAGATGTTTCGGCTTAGAACAGCCGCCATAAAATCGCTAGGGAAATTGGCCTTTAGATAAGCCGTTTGATAAGAGATATAGGCGTAGCAGGTTGAATGCGATTTATTGAAAGCATATTGGGCAAATGCTTCCCAGTCGTTCCAGATTTTATCAATTGCTTCTTGCGGATGCCCATTGTTTAAGCATCCCTTGGTGAACTGCTCTTTGAGCTTGTTCATCACCTCAATCTGCTTTTTCCCCATTGCCTTACGGAGACCGTCGGCCTGACCTTTGGTAAAGCTTGCCAGTTTTTGGGAAAGGAGCATAACCTGTTCTTGATAAACCGTAATGCCATAAGTATCCATCAGATACTCTTCCATCTCAGGGATATCGAACTCAATTTTTTCCCTGCCATGCTTACGGTTAATGAAGCTCGGAATATACTCCATTGGCCCTGGTCGGTAAAGGGCGTTCATTGCAATAAGGTCCTCGAATCGGTTGGGTTGAAGTGCCCTAAGATGCTTTTTCATTCCCGGTGACTCAAACTGGAATAGACCTGTTGTTTCTCCTTTGGAGTAAAGGTTAAAGGTTTTTTTATCGTCCAAAGGAATGGTGTCGATATCTAAATCAATCCCCTTAGATTCCTTTATAAAACTTAGTGCATCCTTTATTATTGAAAGGGTTTTAAGCCCTAGAAAGTCCATCTTTAGCAACCCAATATCCTCTACCTGAGAACCTTCGTATTGTGTTACGAATAGATCAGCATCCTTGGCTGTACTCAGTGGGATGTACTCTTCTAGATCGTCGCGACCAATGATTACCCCGCAAGCATGGACTCCAGTTTGGCGAACATTACCCTCAAGTACCTCGGCATATTTAAGCGTGTCACGGATTAATTCGTTCTCAGAACTTCTTGCCTTTGCAAGTTCAGGAACCTCCTTGTATGCCATCGCAAGGGTAGTGCCAGGTCGTTCGGGAACAAGTTTTGCTAGTTTGTCCGATTCAAAAAGCGGTAATTTTTGAACACGTGCCACATCTCGAATGGCCATCTTGGCGGCCATTGTACCAAATGTAATAATTTGGGCAACACGCTTCCGTCCGTACTTCTCAACCACATATTTTAGAACCAACTCCCGACCATCCTCATCAAAATCGATATCGATATCGGGCATCGAAATACGCTCGGGGTTAAGGAAGCGCTCAAACAGCAGATCGTACTTTATTGGGTCGATATCTGTAATCCTTAGGCTGTATGCAACGGCCGAGCCAGCAGCCGAGCCACGACCAGGCCCAACTGAAACGCCCATTTCACGGGCAGCCTTAATGAAATCCCAAACAATAAGGAAGTAGCCGGGATAGCCCATTCGTGCTACAACCTCAAGTTCAAACTCGATGCGCTCGGTGATTGTATCGGTAAGGTTTTCGCCCCAACGCTTTTTTGCCCCCTCGTAGGTGATGTGACGCAGATATTCGTTATCGTCCTTAAATCCATCGGGGAGAGGGAAGTAGGGCATAATTGGAGCGTTGCTCAGACTGTATATTTCAACCTTTTTGGCAATCTCTTCGGTATTGTAAACCGCTTCGGGAAAGTCGGAGAAGTTGGCAAGCATCTCATCCTCCGTTTTGATATACTCTTGCTGAGTGTATCTTAACCTGTCGGGGTCATCGAGATCTTTTCCAGTACTAAGGCAGATTAGCCTATCGTGCGCAAGAGCATCCTCAGCGTTGATAAAGTGAGCATCGTTGGTGGCAATGCACTTTACGCCAGTTTTTTTCGATAACTCAATTAGTGCTTTATTAACCTTTAGCTGGTTTTCGTAAACTTCTTGATCAATCCTGTAATCGCCCGATGAGTGAAGGGTTAACTCTAGGTAAAAATCATCACCAAAAATCTCCTTGAACTCATAAACCAGTTCCTCGGCATGCTTTAAATCGCCCGACATAATTGCTTGGGGAATCTCGCCGCCCAGACATGCGCTGCTTGCAATGATTCCCTTACTGTACTTGCGAAGCAACTCCTTATCCATGCGAGGTTTGTAGTAGAAACCCTCAGTCCAGCTATATGAAACAAGTTTTACGAGATTATGATATCCTTCAAGGTTTTTTGCAAGCAGAATTAGGTGATATCCACCACGGTCGTCTTTGTCGGAGCGATCGAAACGGCTATTCTTTGCAATGTAAGCCTCGCAGCCAACGATTGGCTTAAAGAGCTTATTCTTTTCCTCTTCTAATTGCTTGCTTAGCTCCGTATGTTTCTCAGGATTTTCGGTCTGACTAATGGCATCTAACTCGCACTTAATCCGTTTAATCTCCCCTTGAACCGAATAGTTCTTCTTCTCGATTGTATTGATAAACTCTTTTACACCGAACATGTTACCGTGGTCGGTAATGGCAATGGCTTTCATATTCTGAGCCTTCGCCTTATCGACTAGCACTTTGATATTGGAAGCCCCATCGAGGATTGAGTACTGCGTATGGACGTGTAGATGAACGAAACCGCTCATGGTATTGATATATAAATAGTTAGTTAGATGATTGCTTTGCTGATTAGCCAATTCAAAGGTAACTGATAAACCCCTCGTCTTAGCCAATGTTGATAACTATTGGATAAATCAGATTTGACTGATAGTTAGCAATGACTTACTGATATAAATTTGTTTTGAAGAGTAAGAAATGATTTCTATAATAATTAGACTCTAACCTATAATCTTGGCTTTGGAGGTTTAACGGTCTTGTGCTTAGGCCCATGCTTGGGGTTTCGTTTCATTTGGCTTCCAAGATTAACTTTGGTATTCTTTTTCTTCTTTTCGTGAAATGCGTTGCTAGGTCGGGTTTTCTTTTTTTCTTGTAGATAATCCTTATCAAAGAGTTTAGTTGGTCGTTCCTCTTCTGAAAACACATTGGAGATATTAACCTCCTGAGGAGTTTCAACTAATGTGATTTGCTTGTTCATAAGCTGCTCAATGTCCGATTGGTTTTTCCGCTCAAGATCATTGATAAAGCTAATGGCAATACCATCCTTATCGGCACGCCCTGTTCGCCCAATGCGGTGAATGTAATCGGCAGCAACCTCGGGCATATCAAAGTTGATAACGTGCGAAACATCGCTAATATCTAATCCACGTGCAATAATATCGGTGGCAATAAGCATACGAATATCACCCTCGGTGAACTGTTTCAGCACATTCAATCTAAAGTTTTGCGATTTATTAGAGTGGATTACACCTGTTTGATTCGGAAATTTTAGAACCATTTGTTCAAACAGGCGATCAGCGAGTTTCTTGGTACTAACAAAGACCAAAACTTTGTTCAAATCGCTATTACTCTTCAATAGATGCTCAAGCAAATCGGCTTTTGTGATGAAATTAGGTACATGATAAGCTTGCTGAACAATTTTTTCGATTGGAGTACCATGCGCAGCAATCTCAATCATTTGTGGGTCTTTGAAAAACTCTTGAATTAATTGCTGAACATCAGGTGTTAGTGTTGCAGAAAACATCAGGTTTTGACGCTTTGTAGGAATCTTTTCGAGTAGGTTGATAATTTGAGTGCGAAAACCAAGGTTTAGCATTTCATCAACTTCATCGATTACAAGTTTTTGAATGGATTTAAAGCGCAATACTCCGCTAAGAATAAGGTCGAGCAAGCGACCTGGTGTGGCTACAATTATATCGAGACCGTCGTGAATTAGCTGCTTTTGGGTATTCACATTGGTGCCACCATAAACGCCGCCAACTCTAAAGTTCGAATATTTGGTCAGCTTGTTGATTTCTCCAACGACTTGTACAACGAGCTCACGGGTAGGAACAAGTATCAAAATACGTGCTTCGCGTTGTTTCGAGAATGTTAGCTGCCGAAGAATAGGTAATAAATATGCTAGGGTTTTTCCTGTGCCTGTTTGTGCAATACCAACAGCATCGCGTCCCGACATAATGATTGGGAATGCTTTTGCTTGAATTGGTGTAGGATATTCAAACTCAAGGTCAGTAAGGGCTTGGAGTAAGGGCTTGTTTAAATTTAGGTCGTTAAAGGTCACGGTACCGATTTTTTAATTCGGTTCAAAGGTAGTCATTCAAGTTAACTTTTTTAAAAAGAGATTGAAACGGATGAATTTGGATCTTTTTTTAATTTACCTTTGCAGCCATCAGATATCAAATCAACCCGTTAATGGCTGAGCACAAAAGCAACGACCCCCTACATGGTAAAACGCTTGAGCATATTGTTATAACTCTTGAGGATTATTATGGTTGGGAATTGTTAGGCAAAAAAGTAAAAATTAACTGCTTTATAAAAGATCCTAGCGTTCAATCGAGTTTAAAGTTTTTACGTAAAACTCCTTGGGCGAGGAAACAGGTTGAGGATTTGTATATCGAAATGTTAAAGGAAACAACCTCTTAAATGCGATTATGAGATTCGATAAATATAACTTTTCTCCAACGCTTCAGCGCAACCTCGAGATTTTGGGTTTTAGAAAACCAACCGATATTCAGTACAAAGCCATTCGCCCTATTTTAAACGGGGAAGATGTTTTAGCAATAGCGCAAACTGGAACAGGGAAAACAGCTGCTTACGCCATTCCTGTAATTCATCTGCTGAGTTCTAAACGCGATAAGATGGAGAACTATGGCGTTCGATGTATTGTTATGGTTCCAACGCATGAATTGGCAATACAGGTAACCGAGGTTTTTGAGAAGTTGATTGTGGAGATGGGAATTAACGTTATTGGTTTGCATGGTGGCGTAGAACAAGCTCCTCAGATTAAGCGGCTGAAGAACGGGATGGATATAATAGTAGCTACTCCAGGTCGTATGTTCGATTTGGCGAGTCAGGGGTTCCTCTCATTTAATAGCGTTGAGATTTTGATCCTCGATGAAGCCGATCATATGCTTGAACTTGGGTTTATAACTGATATGCAGCAGCTGATAAGGCGTATTCCTAAAGGAAGACAAACACTATTCTTTTCAGCAACCATCAACGAGCATATTAAGGATTTAGCCTATGGCTTGGTGCGTCATGCCGTTCGAATCCAGCTATCACCTAAAGATCCTGTGTCGAAAAACATCGATCATTCCGTAGCATTTGTCGAGATGGATGATAAACGCTTTTTCTTGGAGCGAATTATCAATGAACATCCCGAAAGTAAGATGCTAGTTTTTGTACGTACTAAAGTTCGGGCTGAACGTGTAGCCAAAGCACTTGAACGTGTTGGGATTAAGAGTCAAACCATTCATGGCGATAAGATACAGGATGAACGCTCGCAGGTGATGTCCCACTTTAAAGATGGAACGAATAAAGTGATGATTGCTACTGATATCAGCTCAAGAGGCATTGATATACCCAATGTTGAGTATGTTATTAACTACGATTTACCCGAGGTTGCCGAAAACTATGTTCACCGTGTGGGTCGAACAGGTCGTGGCGTTCAGCGCGGAATAGCTGTTTCGTTTTGCAGTACCGAGGAAAAACCTATTCTTGCCGAAATCGAAAGTTTCTTAACCAAACCCATTGCGGTAATCGGAATTGATAAACGCGAATACGAGGAAACCATTGATAATTCGGAGGCAAGCGAGCACGATTGGAAATCGCTAATGAAGGAGAGCCATGCTCAGCTGGCAATGCCGAAAAAGAAGAAGAAAAAGAAGAAGTAATTATTGCCTTCTAGTTTAGTTCGATATCAGACATCAGAAGAATTCTAAAGTTTTTAAACGAATATCTAGAATCTACCTTCCGATGTCCTAAATCTGAAATCTAGCTTCTGACATCTGATGTCTATTAAGGAATCAAAAATATATTCAAGTTTAATATCTGATTATCAAAATTACAGCTATCTTTGCCGCTCAAAATTTTGTAGGATAAATTAATAAAAAAGCGTAAAACATGCCTGTAAAAATCAGACTAAGCCGCCAGGGAAGGAAGAAACTTCCTTTCTATCACATTGTGATCGCGGATAGCAGGGCGCCACGAGATGGCAGATTCATCGAAAGGATTGGTTCATACAATCCTATTACTAATCCTGCTACTATCGAACTAGATTTCGATACAGCATTAGATTGGCTGCAAAAAGGCGCTCAACCTACCGACACCTGTAGGGCTATCCTATCGTACAAAGGTGTTATGATTAAAAAACATCTACTTGAGGGTATCACAAAAGGTGCTCTTACTGCTGAACAAGCTGAAGCAAAATTCCAAACATGGATGACTGCGAAAGATGCTAAAGTTCAAGCTAAGATGGATTCACTTACTAAAGGTAAGCGCGATGATTTGAAAAAACGCATCGAAGCTGAGAATAAAGTAAAAGAGGTTCGTGCACAAGAATTAGCTAAAAAGAGATCAGATGCTGCTGCTAAAGAAGCTAAAAGCAAAGTAGTTGAAGTAGCTGAAGAAACTGCTCCTGAAAGCGAAAACACAGAGGCATAGAACTTTTACCCATGAGTTCGAACCAGTTTGTTGAAATTGGAACAATACAGCGGACTCACGGTGTAATCGGCGAGTTTCAAGTAGTTTGGAACGACGATTTTTACCTCGAAGAACAAAAATTGGAATCGGTTTTCATCGAATTTGATGAAATTCCGGTTCCTTTTTTTATTGTATCCATCCGTTCAAAGGGTGATGATAAAGCGCTTGTTAAGCTTGAAGATGTAGAGGATATTAATGTTGCCAACGAATTGGTTGGGCGAAAACTTTTGCTGCCCACCGATCAGATTGTACCAAACGATGATCTCCTATTGAGCGATTTGATTGGTTATACTATGCTAAGCAATCATAACCAGCTTGTAGGAAAGATTATCGATTATCAGGAATTTCATTCAAACTCAGTGTTCACCATCATACACCAATCGGGAGCCGAGGTAATGATCCCTGTAGCCGATGAGCTGATTGTTGAAGTGGATACCGAACTGAAGACCATTGTTATGATAATCCCCGAAGGCCTTATCGACCTATACCTCGAATAGGGTATCGTGCTCAAATGCTAAAATTTTTTCTCTCCAACGATCGGGAACTTTTATTGTTGATCGCTTTTTATTGCTGAAAGCAACCATAGTTGACTTACTGGTTGCAGCAACTTCTCCAGTAGTTTCATCGAATATATCTTGAAGCATCTTTAGGCTTTTATTTCCAATATGAAAGACCTTCGACCTTACTATTACTTTGTCGTATAGTTTGATTGAATTTATATATTCAATGTTAATGCTGGCAAGAACGAGCCCTCCTTCTTCAAAGTCCATTTTCTCCTCAAGCACTTGGTCGAGGTATGCCATTTTGCCTAAATCGAAGTATTGCTGATAAACAGAATTTGTAGCATGACCTAGCTGATCGATATCGTTAAAACGAATCTGAATGGGTGTGCTGTGAAAATAGGTATGTGTAATATGTCCTTTCGATTCCATGATAACAGCATTTTTAATGAATTTCAAAGATAAAATTTTAATTGATATAGGTACTTGTTAGATGAATCGACGTTTTTGTAATTTAGCAATTGAAAATGGGAATATTAATAAATTTAATAGATGCCATGCAGCAATAAGGGATTAACTTTCGTCAATAATAAAACGATTTTAGAATTATAAAAATCAAAAAATAATTTAACATTAAAATCAAGCACTATGAAAAAGTTATCATTTCTATTAAAAGCAAGCGCAACATTATTATTATCATTCTTGATGATTAATTGCACCAATGCTCAAAAGCGCGAGACTCGCAATGTTTCAGGATTTACTGGAATCAGCTTATCCGTTTCAGCTGATATTTACTTAAGTCAAGCTAGCGAGTATAAGGTTGAAATGGAAGGCGATGCAGATTATCTTGAGAAAATCGAAACCGTTGTTGATGGCGATATTCTTAAGATAAAGACCAAGGATCATTTTAACTTTGATTGGAATAGCAAGAAGTTGAAAATATACATCTCAATGCCTCAGGTAAATAGCATTGCTATTTCGGGCTCTGGCGATATTCTTGCTCAAACAGCAATCAAAACCAATGATTTGAAAATTAAGATTAGCGGTAGTGGAAATGTGAAAATTGAAAATCTATCGGTTAAGAGCCTGGATTTGGGTATTTCGGGTTCAGGCGATATTTATATGCTAGGAACTGATGTTGCTGAAAGTGCAAACTATTCAATCAGCGGTTCGGGCGATATCGATAATCAAGGCTTACAGTGCAAAAAAGTTGAAATTCATGTAAGCGGTTCTGGTGATGTTAAGGTTTGGGCTGTTGATGAGCTCGATGCAAAGATTTCAGGAAGCGGTGATGTTTACTACAAAGGACGTCCGATAATAAATTCAAAATCTTCGGGTTCAGGCGAACTACACCATATCCAATAACTTTTAATAGTTAATGTAAAGCGGGGTCGGATTTCGACCCCGCTTTTTTATTCTCTTATCACTTTAATTTCGCCATTTATTCCAAGCATTATTATTCCAGAGGGTTTGTCGGATATAGGATGATCGAACTCCTCGGAAACGATATGATCTACTTCATCTTTAATCTCTTTTTCTATATCATAAAATGATTTAGGAGATGGCTTTCCAGATATATTTGCCGAAGTAGAAACAATAGGCCTTCCAAAACGACTAATTAGTTTGCTACAGAACTCGTGGTTTGCAACGCGAATGCCAATTGAACCATCAGGTGCGATAAGGTTTTTTGCTAGATTTTTCGCATTGGGGTAGATGATCGTAAGCGGTTTTTCCGATAGTTCAACCAAATCCCATGCAAGGTCTGGCATCTCTGAAACGTAAGAGGGAATTCTACCAACCTTATCGATTAGCACGAGCATGCTTTTTGAATCCTCGCGCTGCTTAATTTGGTATATCTTCGCAACCGCATCAGCGTTAGTGGCATCACAGCCAATTCCCCAAATGGTATCGGTTGGGTAGAGGATAATGCCACCTTTCTTTAAAACATCGATGGAATTTTTAATCTCTTGTTCTAAAAGCATTTTATATAGGTTTGTGTCCAAACATTTTATTCATCCGGTACCGTCTGTATATATTGATTTTTCTTTCCTCCGGAACTCCGTTTCGTTCTATGTAGGCTTCAACGGCATCAACCATTCTTGCCGATGAATTGCCATCTGTGTAAGGATGGTATTGGCTTATGGTATTTTGCCTTGCAATCTTATAATTATCTTCTTTTAATTCTCTGCTAAAAACTTGCAGAAGATTTGAATGATCTGGAATGTTGCACCAATTAATATGCTCTGAATGTGAATTTATGGTTATTACAGGTTTGTTTAATAGAATGAATTCATAAACCACCGATGATGTATCGCTAATCATGAAGTCGGACATAACCATGTACTTTATAATATTTTTATCGACTACGATTCTTACGTTGTTTCTTAAATCGGCCATCTCCTTATACTCTTGAGCAACCAGGGGATTCATTAAGTCGTGAAACTTAATGAGCAAGAATACATTTTCATTATCGGCTAATTTAAAAATCTCATTCTTTGCGCTAACAGAGCAGGTGAGCGCAGGAGAGAAGGTAGGCGCAAAAAGTACAAGATTCTTTTTCCCATGTTCAAGGAGGAGATTATCACGTTCGTCTTTATAGCTGGAGTGATTCTGATAAAGTGTATCGAGTTTACACCAACCTGTTTCAATAGTCTCAAAGTCTTTATGCTTGAGAGCAAGTTCTTGAAATCGTTTGGTGAAATATGGTCCTTGGGTTAGGTACAAATCAAAGTAGTTACGAATTCTAAAATGGCCCTTCTTTTCTCCGGCTAGACCATGAAAAACTTGTACTTTAACTCCTCTTAAATAGTGAGGAACCTCGTTGCCAGGAACAAAAATAGCATCACTCTTATAATCCAGTAGGTCTTTAATCGAGCCTGTTATTTTTGCTTCAGTTTTAAACGGAAACTCAGATTGAATCTTTTCAGGAATATACCAAATTATCTCAGCACCTCGCTTGCATAACTCATCATGCAATGGTTTAAGTATTCCAAATGCGTAGGGATTTATACAAAAAAGGACTGCTTTCATTGGAAATACTAAAAGATTTTATTGGCGTTGTCGAGGTCTTCTTGAAAATCGATCTCCATGCAACGGAACTTAGAAATATCAATTGCCTGAACTTTCAAGCCATCCTTCTCAATTGCAATCTCCATTCCGCGCTCAAAGTAATCGTTATCCTTACACTCCTCAAGGCGAGTAATAAAAGTGCTGATATCCTTGCTGCTTATGAAATTGATGCCAACTGCTTCTCCGGAAGCATTAACAACTTTTTTGGAAAGCTCTTTGATAAAGCCTTTATTGTCAAGGGTGTACTTTACTTCTTCCTCGCCAACTTTCGAGTTATTAACGCATACAAAGGATTTGTTTGCAAGTATACTAGGCATTAACAGGTTGATTATTTCGGAATCGAACACCACATCGCCGTTAAGCCATAAAACTGATTCCCTATGATTTTTCTTTAGCGCTTTCAGTAAACTTTTGGATGTATTGGTTTGATCGTAAACCTGATTGTAAATAAAAGTTATATCAGGAAACCCTTCCATAATCAGCTCTTTCTTAAATCCAACAACAATGTTAATGTTGTCGATATCAAAGAATTTTGTGAGATTTTCGATCTGCTGCTGCATAATGGTTTTACCACTTTTAAGCGTGGTGAGTGGTTTTGGTAGCGGGTTACCTAGTCGGGAGCCTATGCCAGCAGCAAGTATTACTATCTTCATATTATTGGGCTTTATTTTGCAATGTTAACCTGTTTCAATTGGTTTTGTTTTTATCTTTTATTTTCCTTTGTTTATCCAAGATTAAACGGCGAAGTTTAATATATTTCAAATAGGTTTCGTAAGCCGAAAACGAGCTGATTACGAAGCCATTAAAACCATCAAGGAAGCCGAGCCTAAAGATATACGCTTTAAAAAAACGCCAGTTTGAATGAAATAAGATTTTAAAAATACTACTTTTTTTCCCAGCGTTAAAATACTCTTGGGCGGAGAAGGTGCTGAAATGGTTTACTTTTTCAATATGCTCATCATAGGATGAAAAACTCCAATGCAGCAAATCGCCTTTTATGAATCCAACGCTAGAGCCTTGTTGAATTTTTATTGTTTCGTGTATATTCAGCCCACCCCAATCTCCCTTTCTACGATCGAAAAGTCTGACTTTTTTATCGGGATACCAGTTTGAATGGTTTATCCATTGCCCACAATAGTTATTGTACCTGTTGAATTTGTAGGCATCATATTTCCAATTATTCTTAGCTGAAAGTATTGAGTTTTTTAATTCTTCCGATAACGCTTCATCGGCATCGAGCGATAGAATATAATCGAATTGAGCGTATTTAAGGGCTAGATTTTTTTGATCCCTATATCCTGTAAAAGCGTTTTGGTAGAACCTAACACCTAAGTTTTTACATATTTCTTCTGTTCTATCGCTTGAAAATGAGTCTAATACCACGATGTCATCGACCACCGATTTAACAGATTGAATACAACGTTCTATCTGATCCTGTTCGTTTAAGGTAATTATTACTGCTGATAGTTTTGGCATTGTGCTATAATAAAGAGGTTCAAATTTAGCCAATTATTTTGTTTTTGGTTCGGCCGTTTTATATTTAGAGGTAACGGAAATAACTAAGCAATCTTGTTTTATGATCATAAAGTTTTATTTTTGACCGGATTTAAAAAATAAGCATTTGTGATAAGGAGAAAACAGCCAGAACTTACCAAGAAAAATCTTAAGCGAGCAAGGAGAATGCTTTTTGATACAGTTGATTACCTCGACAAGCATAAAATTGTTTATCATCTTGAAGGTGGAACTTTACTTGGTATTGCAAGGGATGGTGATTTGCTACCTTGGGATCATGACGTAGATATTTCGATATTTGTTGATGATGCTGAACGATTTATGAGCAATCTATGGTTTTTTTATTCAAAAGGCTATAAGATTTCATTTCGCAGGAGTTCAAGTACGATTGGCTCTTTTGTAAAAGGACAGCTCTGTTTGTTTAAGATTAAGCGTTTTATACCATCATTAATTAAGTTTTTTTATCCTTGGTATTCGGAGTTTTATATTGTTCTTGATATTTTTGTTAAAGCCAAGGATGAGACCTACACGTATTGGCAGGCTCAAGGAAAACTTTTGAAAGTAGAAAGCAAGTATTATGAGACTTTTGAGACGATTGATTATCAAAATGAGAAGTTGAAGGTTCCTAATTGCTACAGGGGTTATTTAATTCAAAAATATGGTGATTGGAGCGTCCCTGTTAAGGAATGGGAGTGTGGTAAGAATGAAGGAACAATTTATGGGACAATAAAATAGTAAATCATTTAAATTGCTTTAGAATAAATTCAGCAATTGAGAAATCAAACTTATCATCAATATCAATCGAGTGCATTTTATTCATAACTAATGCGTAAGAATCCTTACCCATAAAAGATTTCTGTTCAAGGAAGTAATTAATTTCGGTAAGGTAAATAGCTCCGTTCAATCGGTAGTAGGTAGGTAGTTGCTGCCGTCCAATATTTCTGTATTCTTCCTTTTCAAAAAGATTTAGATTATGATCCGGAGGCAGAGTGTTCATCCAGTAAGGATGATGATCTGATTCGCATACCGAAACTATAGCTTTTGCTTTTTTGTCAATTAATAACTTAAACGCTGAATCGATATCTGCTTTTGTTCTGAGGGGTGATGTTGGTTGCAGTAAGATGAAATAATCAAAACTTTCAGCATGATTGCTGTACCAATTCAGGCAATCTAGAATTACATCATATGATGTGGCGGTATCGGTTGCGAGATGTGGAGGTCTTAAATATGGAATTTCGGCTCCAGCACTTTTCGATATTTCAGCGATTTCATTATCATCAGTTGAGACCATTACGCAATCGATGAAATCACATTGCAATGCCGATTCAATGGTATAACTAATAAGAGGTTTGTTGCATAGCGGTAAAATATTCTTGCGAGGAAGTCCCTTGCTACCACCTCTTGCCGGGATTATTGCAATCACTCTTTTTCCTTCAATCATAAACTAACTCTTTATGTGTTTTGCAAATTCTTGCGCTTTCTTGTAGTCTTCGGGTTTACCAATGTCAATCCAATAACCAATAATTGGGAAACGCACTACTTTAAATCCTTTGCTGATAAGTAGTTCGATAAAATCTGTTGCATTGAAGAATTGATTTTCGGGAATTAGATCAAGTAGTTTACGCTTTACTAAATAAATACCCCCGTTTGCGTAATAGTTATAGGTTGGCTTTTCGAGTAACCCTTTAACATCTCTATTCTCAAGCTCAAGTATGCCATAAGGAATAGATATTGAATAGGGTATTGCAGCAACCGACATATCGGCCTCATTTTTTGAGAAGTGGTTAAAAAATTCCTCCAAATCAATGTTGGTAAGGATATCGGAATTCATCACTAAAACGGTATCGTTATTAAAATGTGGTACAAACTTTATTGACCCCATTGTGCCTAAATATTTTGGTTCTTTAATACACCGTATTTTGGTTCCCTCTTTTTCGTCTTTAAAATGATTTTCAATTTGCTCGGATAAATAGTTAACGGTAACATTTATGTTATCAATTCCATATTTCAGTAATTGATCGATATTGAAATCAATAATGGGCTTTCCTTCTAACTTTAATAGTGGTTTAGGTGTTTCATTTGTTAATGGTCTTAGCCGTTCACCCTTTCCTCCTGCCATTAATACGGCATCAATAGGTAGGACTGAAGATTTTGCAACAAGATTTAACATTTTAACAATTCTTCCATCATTATCCAGCATAGGAAGTAATTGAATCCCGAAATCCCTTAATGCTTTAATTTTGTGGGTATCTATTCGGTCATAATGAATAGCTTTAAAATCGCTATTCATGGCTAATTGTATAGAGTCGGTTAGCTGAATGCCTTGAATTAACGCCCTTCTAATATCACCATCGGTTAGTGTTCCTATAAGCCGCAAATCATCCGAGAGAATAAACAGGTTTAAAATCTGATCGGTTAGCTGATTAATGGCAATTAATCCGTCTCTAAGCGAAGTGGATGAATTAATGAGGTGTTGATTATAATTTTTCATTACTGGGGCAAAGGTTTGGTAATGATTTAAGTTTAAATATTGATGACTGGGTTTAAAAAAAGTTAGATTGAAATAGCCTGATCGGTATCGTAATTAGAATTAGCGTATTGACCATAAACTAAATCCCAATGTTCTGCTGAAATACCATATTCTGAACGTTTTACTGTTATGTTTTCTTCAGAAAAAATATCACCTTTTTGAATGGGTTTTGCAGCAACAATTTTCTTTTTGACAACAGCTTCGATTTTTAGCTCACTGGCATTGGGTTTTTTAATTCCGTTTCCAAGCGCTAATTCTATATTCCGGATTGCTTTAACCATTAGCTTAAGCTCTGCTGGCTCTAGGCTCGCTCGATGATCAGGGCCTTCCATATTTTGGTCGAGGGTGAAGTGCTTTTCAATAACACGAGCACCCATAGCCACTGCGGCTATTGGAACTTCAATACCCATTGTATGGTCGGAGTAACCAACAACCATCTTAAACGCACTGGCTAGAGTTTGCATCGCTTGCAGGTTAACTTCATTCATTGAGCAAGGATAGTTGGTAGTACAATGAAGTAGCGTTATTTGAGGACAACCAGCTTTGCCGAGCGTGTCAATGGCTCTTTCCACATCGGATAAAGTGGACATCCCTGTTGATATAATAACGGGGAGTTCTGTTTTACCTATCTTACGCAGATATGGAATGTTGTTTATATCCCCTGATCCAACTTTAATAATATCCATTCCAAGTTTAAGGAGGAAATATAGACTATCTTCTTCATCGGGGGTTGACAAAAATCTAATCCCAATTTTCTTACAGTGGTCATTAATTTTTTCGAATTGAGGGTAACTCAATTCGAGTTTTTTTATCATATCAAACTGAGACTCCTCAGCTGGAACATTTTCACTTTGATAGCTTGCTTTGGCAACATTTCTTGTAAGTATTTTTTCTGTTTGCCAAGTTTGAAATTTTATGGCATCAACACCCGCTTCCTTGGCTGCATCGCATAAACTTAAGGCCAAGTCCAATTGCCCGTTGTGATTGACACCTGCTTCAGCAATGATGAAGACTCGTTTTATTTTTTTTGACATACGATTATATACTCACTTGTTTTTTGACTGCCATTATACTGTGTATACTCCAACTTGTCAATTGATATAATATTAAAATACTTAGAATAAAGGGTTTGGATTTTATTCTTATCCATTAACCGCACAAATCCTTTGCCAGATAAAGGTCCTTCAGTAATATTTGAAAATTCAAAAGCATCATTCTGTAATCTACTTCCAATAAACATATCTTCTGAAAAAGATCTAGAGTAAAAAAGACCATTACTCTTCAATAATCGGCTGATCTCTGATAAAATTAATAAAGTATTCTGTTCATTGTTGGCATATAGGCATTCATTATCAATTATGCCGTCAAATAAATTATCATCAAATGGCATTTTCACTATATCACCTACGACTAATTGAGCATTAAGATTTTCTTGTTGAAGTCTTTCCTTTGCTTTGCTAATAGCGGTTTCGCTGCCATCTATTCCAACCACATTAAATCTTTCTCGAGCCATAAACCAGATATTAGCACCAGGGCCACAGCCTATTTCAAGTAACGAGATATTCTCTCTTTCTCTCTTGTAAAAATTTCTAGCAATAAATTGAATCAGGTTTTCTCCTGGATATTTGCCCCATTCATTGTCTTTAAAAACAGTTTCCCAGATAGGATCCCAACTCTTTAGTTCATTTTTCATTAAAAACTATATCAAATTAGTATTTATACTTGAGTAAATGGTGCTTAAATTGTTTCTGTTTTTCTGGATTCTCAATCATCCATTCATTACAAAGCAAGTTGTAAATCTCACTATTAAAAATCGATTTGCCAATATAGAAGTTATACTTGATTCTTGAAAATTTGGATTTAAACTGGTATAACGAATTCTGTTCATCAGAGTTTATCCCTCCTCCTAAGTGAAACTTTTCAACGCCTAACGATTTCATCACTTTTGAGGCCTCGTATAGCATAAAATTATTCGGGTTGGTGTGTAAAAAATTCACATCGCTACCCGATAGATGGTAGTGTCCATATTTAGTTGAGTAAAAGAAAATAGCACCTGAGATTATTGTACCATTAAATGATACTAAACCCAAAAAACTATTTTTTATACCCGCTTTAAACAAAGTAAAGTAATTCTGCTGAAAGTAAAAAAAAGAATCGGCCTCAACTTTATTCATTGTACTCTCATATAGTCTTACAAAATCGTTTAAATAATTGTAGTCCTTATCAACAATGAATTCAAGACCTGAATTAATGCCTTTTTTTATTGT
>JANYLA010000149.1 GCA_025361485.1 Bacteroidales bacterium | reverse complement strand
TCAGCATCCTTGATATTATCAGCAAGGTCAGATGTTTCGGTGTACTTTAAGCCAATACTATCAAGGTACATTTTATACTCAAGGGGCATTTGCAACTCCTTTGGGGAGATAAATGTAAACGAAGCATTAAACTGCGACATTGCCATTAGTAATGAGTGAACGGTACGACCATACTTTAGGTCACCAACCATTACTATTTTAAGGTTATCTAGTTTACCCTGTGTTTTGCGAATAGAGTATAAATCTAATAGGGTTTGGGTTGGGTGCTGATTGGCACCATCACCAGCATTGATGATTGGCACCTTCGAAACTTCGCTAGCATAGCGTGCGCTACCTTCAATCGGGTGACGCATCACGATTAGATCTGAATAGTTTGCAACGGTCATAATGGTATCCTTTAGGCTTTCACCCTTCGATACGCTTGTTGATGATGCCTCTGAGAAACCGATTATACGTCCACCTAAACGGTTTACTGCGCTCTCAAAGCTTAGACGGGTACGAGTTGATGGCTCATAGAAAAGTGTAGCCACTACCTTTCCATCAAGGATTCGTTGGTTTGGGTTTTTCTCAAAACCTTCGGCGAGGTCGAGAACCTTAAAAATCTCCTCCTTGCTTAAGTCGTCAATTGAAACTAAACTTTTGTTCTTCATATTATTTGGTTTACTTGTTATGTAATTGTATCACTATATTCCAAAAAAAATGCCCCAATAAAAGGGGCAGCTATACTGTTTTTAAAAAATTAGCCAACGCTGAGTCAATCTTCTCAATCTTACCTAAAACACTTTCCGTTCTACTTTGTCTAATTCCAACGGTGATAAAGCACGATGTATCGAAGTTTTGCTCCATTATGTTGAGATTTTCATCTTTTACTAATTTCATAATATCATTCATAGCAAGATAGCCAAAAGTTATCTTATAAATATCTTTTACAGTGTTTACTACAATATTTGAATGCTCTAACGCATCGGCAGCAGCTGTTTTATATGCATGGATAAGACCTGAAACACCAAGTTTTGTTCCTCCGAAATACCTAATCACAACAATTAGCACATTGGTTAAATTGAAACTTTGGATCTGCCCTTGAATTGGTCGACCTGCAGTTCCCGATGGCTCGCCATCGTCATTTGCCCGCCAATGCTCGCCTTTAAACCCTATAATGTAGGAATAACAATGATGACGAGCATCGTGATACTCCTTACGAAGTGAAGCGAGAATTTCCTTCACCTCCTCCTCGCTAGTTACAGGATATGCCAAAGCAATAAATTTACTACCTTTCTCTTTATAAAGCCCTTCGGCTTTAGCACTTAATGTTTGGTATGTATCCTCAAGAATCTGCATATTTACGTTTGGCTAAATGTTAAAACAACAATTGCAAGTAACGACAAAACAATTCCTGACCAATTTAACCTTGTAGGTCGCTCCTTAAATAATAGGTAACCAATGATTACTCCTAGAGTTACAATACCTATATTATTTACACCAAATACAACAGACCCTTGTATTTGCTTACCAGTTGAGATATTAATATGATTTAATGCCTTAATAAAGAAAAACATGGAACCAAAATTTGCTAACCCAAGAGCAATACCAAATAACCAAGTTTTTATTCTTGTTAAATCTTTGGCAGCATTTATATTGAAAGGTAATAGTAAGATGCCTGTGATTCCAGCAACTCCGAAGGTTATTCCTGAAAAGATTGGATTAAGTTCGTTGGAAACATACTTGAATTGGGCATATTTAACCAACGAATCGAGAATTCCAATTCCAAAAAATATCATAATAGGCAATAAGGTTGTAGAAATTTGAATATGACCTTTTTCGGGTTTATATGAAGTTAAAAAAACTGCAATCAGGGCAAGAAAAATTCCAAAAATCTTTATGGGAGTTAAGGTGTCGCTGCTCTCAATAGCTACAGTAAATAAGATGGGAATGATTACCGACATCTTTGTTGCTACAGAAGTTGTTGAAACACCAACACTTAACACGCTTTGGCCTATTAATCTAAACATGGTTATGAATAATACTCCAAGAAATAGTGACAAAGGAATCCAGCTGGAATGAAGTATTTCGATTGAAAAAGGGCTACTATGGCTCAAAAAAAAACCTGCTGAGCAGGCTATAATATAATTGACAATAATTGCACTGAAGGTATTTACTCTGTATCGACCAATTAGCTTAAAGGCGATGAAAATCGTGGTTGAGGAGAGAATGCTAAGGAGTAAAAAGACCATTTTCCAGTGTTTGGGCAAAGGTATACCTTTTTAAAATCCCAAAACAAAATCGGTTAATATTTTTTTAACCGATTTTGCTAAGTTGTTAACAAACGATATCCTTTTCAAGTCCAATTATATTTTCAATCTTCTTTCGATATCCTCAATTTGGCTCTTAAAGCGCTTGTCGGTATCCTTAAGGTTATTAACAGTTTTGCAAGCATGCAAAACTGTAGCATGATCTTTTCCACCAATTATACTACCAATGGTTGAAAGTGATGATTTTGTCATGCTCTTTGAAAAGAACATTGCAATTTGACGTGCTTGAACAATTTCTCTTTTTCTTGTTTTAGCTTGAAGAACATCAGATGGTAAACCAAAATATTCGCAAACAATTTTCTGAATATAATCGATTGATATCTCTTTTCGGGTATTCTTAACCAGCTTATCAACCATTTCGGATGTTAACTCAAGGGTTATATCCTTTTTATTCAGGGTTGATTGGGCTAGCAGAGAAATAAGTGCTCCTTCTAGCTCCCTAATATTGTTGGTAATATTCGATGCAATGTATTCAATAACCTCATCGGGGACAATAATACCATCGTTGTAAATTTTCTTCTTAAGAATTGCAATACGAGTTTCAAAATCGGGTGATTGTAAATCGGCCGATAAACCCCACTTAAAGCGTGATAACAACCTTTGCTCAAGACCTTGAAGTTCGACAGGAGGTTTATCAGAAGTGAAAATCAGCTGCTTACCTGCTTGATGCAAATGGTTGAATATATGAAAAAATGTATCCTGTGTCTTTTCCTTTCCGGCAAACTCCTGAACATCGTCAATAATAAGGATGTCAATCATCTGATAAAAATGCAAAAAGTCATTCTTATTGTTATTTCTTATCGCTTCAACAAACTGCGTTTGAAATTTCGCAGCATTAACGTATAGTACCGTCTTCTCAGGAAATTTTTGTTTGACTTCAATGCCGATGGCTTGGGCTAGGTGAGTTTTTCCTAATCCTGAGTTTCCGTAAAGTAATAATGGATTAAATGCCGTTTTGCCTGGTGCATGTGCAACTGCTAAGCCTGCAGAACGAGCAAGTCGGTTACATTCTCCTTCAATATAATTTTCAAAAGTATTATCGGGATTAAGCTGCGGATCAACAAATAATTTTTTAATCCCAGGTATTACAAAAGGGTTCTTTATTTGATATTCCTGGTTATTAACCGGAATAGAAACAGGTTTGTTTTTAAGATCCGTTTTATTCTGTGTAGGAAATTTTACAGTATAAGGCTTACTATTTGCAAAACTACTATTTTCCATTACAACGCTATACTCAAGCTTTGCATCTGTACCTAACTCTTTACGAAGTGTTTTACGCAGAATATCAATATACTGCTCTTCCAGATACTCATAAAAAAAAGGGCTTGGAACTTGAATTGTCAGAATACTTTTCTCCAGTTTAACAGGTACAATAGGTTCAAACCATGTTTTAAAACTTATAGGAGATACATTATCTTTTATTATTCGAAGGCAACCTTGCCAAACTTCCTGAAAATCGCGAACCATCTTTATAATACTAATCTAGCGTTTGAAATATTTTTTCTTAGAACCTTTACAAAATTGTGAATAAAAAAATGAAAAAAAAAGACCTTTTTCTATTGTAAAAATGATTTTATGTTTAACGAATTAACTATCACCACAATAATTTTATCAAATAAATAATTTATTTTTAATATACTGACATACTGAAACTTAGCATGTTGATAATGTAATTTTTTGGCTGTTAATACGTTGTGCTTTTTCTCTATTTATGAAATATTTTTAATAAAAAG
>JANYLA010000121.1 GCA_025361485.1 Bacteroidales bacterium | reverse complement strand
GCCCATTTCCGTTTCATTTGATGCAACAAAAATAGAACACTTTTACCTAATTGAGCAGCTAACCTAAAAATAAACAACACCACAAATGTCCACTTGAATAAAACGTCTCAAAAAAAACACCATAAATGTCCATTACTCCTTAAATTGCATTAAGTTTAAAATGAGAGAAGCCATTCAGTTACTACCGAATGGCTTCTCTCTACCAAAATCTAAAACCAAATCTAAACTCTATTCGTAATCGGGTAGGGCATTCATTAATTTTTGCCTCGAAAAGAAAATTCTGCTCTTTACTGTTCCAATTTTAAGATTGAGTTCTTCTGCAATCTCTTTATACTTATATCCCGAAGTGTGCATTTGAAATGGGATGCGGAAATCATCATCCAAATCTTTTATCTTTTTGTTTATCTCGTTGTGCGAGTACTGCGATTCAGGTCCATTTGATTCTGACTTACTGTTCATTAAGAACTGATTGTCGCTCGAATCGAAAGTGGTATTCTGCTTTACTGCTTTACGATAGTTATTAATAAATGTATTCTTCATGATGGTAAATGTCCATGCCTTCATGTTAGTGTCATCTTCAAACTTATCGCGATAGGTAAGCGCTTTCAGATAAGTTTCCTGAAGTAGATCTCTTGAGTCTTCTAAGTTCGATGTTAAACTGTAAGCAAATCGTTCGAGGTTAGGCTCGAGTCCGATAAGTGCGGTATTAAATTCTGCTTGTGACATAGCTATATGTTTTTAATTATTATTTAGACTAATTCCATATAAAATGTTTAAGCAAATTTAATACGCGATTAAACAAGAACCTAATCAACATCGATGATTTACATCAGTTTCTAAATCGATTCTAAATAACAAAATGATGTTGTGCAGCATGCATAGGCGACACAAGTCGTCTATTTAAATTGCATCTAAATAATAAATAACAATTTATAAAATCTTAATTTTAAGATAATCAGACAGATAATGGTTATCAAATATTGAATGAATGCTTTACAAATAGAAATGAAGTTAAGTTGAAGAATAACAGATAGATAGGATGAAATCATGCTTGATATTAGCTATTCGCTGTTTATCTTTTTGATACCATCTTAATGATTTTGTTGAACGTTTCGATGGTAGAGATTACATGAATATCCTTAGGCATTTTAAATCGATCCTGATTTGCCTTGTATCCCGTAATACATAGATGGCAACCCTTAATATTTTTATGAACTGATTTTGATAGTTCTGTTAGGTTCACTTTTGATACCGAGGAGCTTGATGACGTGAAAATGATTGCAGGTTGTATCTCCTTACTGGTCTTAATCACATCCTCAACAGGGGTTGATTGACCAAGATAAATTGTTCTGAGACCTTGTGTCTTTGCAACATATGCAAAGAAGAGAAGACCAATTTCATGGAATTCACTTTCTGGCAAAAAGAAAAGAGCTAGTTGGGAATCACTCTTTGGTTCTTTCAGTGCTTCATAATTTGATACTAGTATATGCTTTATAATATTTGTTGCAAAATGCTCATGCGCTGTATTTAGCATTCCGGTTTGCCAAAGAATTCCAATGCGGTATAATAATGGTAATATAAGCGCTTCATAGGTTTTTTCAAACCCTTGGTCGTCAATTTTTTTAATTAGAGTTGATTTAAATGTTTGCTGATCAAACGAAAGCAATGAGAGTATTAGAGGCTCTAGCTCATTCTCCTTTGATAATGTGGTATTTTTTGAATTTTGAAGCGTTAGTGCAACAATTTCATCGAGCGATTTTGAGGCAAGTTTACTTATCTTATAGCCATTCCGAAGTAGCTGTGAAATGTTTAGTATAAGTTGAACATCCAAACCCGTATATCTTCGGATATTCGTATCGGTTCGTTGTGGTGTAAAAAGGTTATAGCGGCGCTCCCACATGCGTATGGTATGCGCCTTTATCCCCGATACAAGTTCTAGCTGTTTAATGGAATAGATACTCATAATCAAACTTTAGAGTATAACAAGTCTAATAATGAGATTGTTCAAATCTGTGTAAGCTATTCTATTAATTTGATAAACGCTCTAATCCCTCTTTGGCTTCCTTAAGCGAGTTATCTGCCTTGTAGGCATTCTCGAAAAGTTTTTTTGCTTCAGTTTTCTTTCCTTGCTTTTCGTAAACTTGGGCTAAGCGCATATTCGCACCTGCATGGCTTGGCTCGTTTTTCTTGGGTGTATATCCGAGATATTTCTTTAAGCACGCTTCACCTTTGTCTAGCTTTTGGCCCGATAGTGCGCTGGTTTTCCCAATTTGGTATATTGATATATAATCGGCAGAATTTTTATTAACCGCATCTTCAAAAAAAGCAAAAGCCTTATCGTATTGCTTTTGGTTTAAATAGAAAGAGCCAAGAATGGAAGCATAGGTTGGATCTGCTTTAATGGCTTCGTTATACTCTTTCTCTGCTGCTTGAGGATTATTTTCTTTCAAGAAAATATTGCCAAGTTGTACATGACCATCGGCAGGTTTAACTTTAATAATCTCCTTGGCCATCTCCTTGGCTTTGTCTATACTTCCACCCATAAAACTTGGTGCTTGAAGATAAAATTGAATGAGCGATCGCCTAGCATCGATAAGGCTTGGGTCAATTGCAACGGCTTTTTCCCATTCATTTTTCATTTTAGGGGCAAGCATTCCTTGCCTTAGCATATTAGCACTTTGTGCTATTGTAGCGTATGTGTTTCCAAGCCAAAGGTGGTATTCAGCAATTTTATCGTTGGCGCTAACTGCTTCTTCGAAAAAATCAGAAGCATCATCGAAATTATTCTCATCAGCTGAAATCCGACCAAGGTAAAACTGCGCAGCAGCATAGTCTTTATTATCATCATCAATGGTTAACAGGATTTTTTTTGCCTCAGTGTTATTTTTTGCTTCCCACAGCTTTTTTGCTTTATCGATATTGGTTTGAGCAAATGCTTGAGTTGAAATTAATAGGATTAATAGTATACGTACCATAGTTTTTTATATAAGTTTTTAATTGCGGATTTATATAATTTCCTAAAAGACGAATAACCCTTTTAAAAGTTACAACGCTTCTAATATCGAAAGTAGCAATAATCTATGGCGTCGAGATATTTAATCGGTAATTTTTTGGATAAGCATCAAGCCATCACGCATGGGGAGGATAACATTCTGAACACGGCTATCGTCCTGAACCATTTGGTTGAAATCCATAATGGCTTTTGTGTGAGTGTCGTTCGGGTCAGGGTTTAAAACCTTGTTGTCCCATAGAACATTATCGGCCAAGATGAATCCGCCAACCTTTATTTGGGGAAACACCTTATTATAATATTCTGGATATTCAAGTTTATCACCATCGATAAAAACTAGGTCGTAATGATAATCTAGGGTTGGTATTATTTCTAATGCATTGCCAATATGAAGAGTTATTGTTTGGGTCACTTCAGCCTGATTAAAGAATTTTAGAATCGATTCTTCGAGTTCATCATTTAGCTCTATCGTATCTAGTGTTCCATATGGAGTAATGCCGCGAGCAATACAGATTGCAGAATATCCTGTGAAGGTGCCAATTTCGAGAACTCTTTTGGGATTCAGCATTTTGCAAAGCATCTGCAAAAAAAGGCCCTGCTGCCTTCCGCTTAGCATTCGAGGGTTGTAGGTTGTTAAATATGTATGCCGAGTAAGTTCAGCAAGCACTGAATCCTCGGGGGTTGAGTGCTGATTTAGGTACTCTTCAAGATCGTTATTGAATTTACCCATTCGGTGTTTACTTATATATTAAGGTAGATAGTTTGTTGGGATTCAGTATCTCATTGGCGACCTCAAGAAGTTCAGCTGATGAAAGATTTTCAATTTGTGCGTAGATTACCTCAAGGCTATCGGCGGCATTGTAAACCATATAGCTTTTGGCTACCGAAAGCATTAGGCTTTCGTTGCTATCGGAGGCGATTGCCAGCTGTCCCATCAGTTGACGCTTTGCTTTATAGAGCTGCATTACGCCCAGCTTCTGGGTCATTATCTTATCGAGCTCTTTATTTATCAACGCCATCGATTTATCGAGATTGTCCTTATCCGTGCCAAAGTAGATGCAGAACAGGCCGGTATCGGAGTATGGATTATACATCGATTCGATGTTGTAGGCATACCCGTGCCTTTCGCGCAATGCAAGGTTTAATCGAGAGTTAAGGCCTGGTCCACCTAAAATATTATTCAAAAGGTGCATGCCAATCCGTTTCGGTTCTTGCAAATCGTAGGCAACATTACCAATTACACAGTGTGTTTGAAAGGTTGATTTTTTAACAATTTGTGTTTGCGGAGTATAGTTTGTAAAACTATCTCGCTGAACTTTGCGTCTATTAGGAGCAACCCAACCCAAGTGCCTTTCGGCAAGCTTTTGAACCCGATTGAATGAGATATCTCCAATGGAGCAGAATACAATTTGATCTGTATTATAGTTTCTATCGATAAACCGCTGAATATCGGCTCTTGTAAATCGTTTGATATCCTTTTTTGTGCCAAGAATATTTAGTCCAAAAGGATGTCCATTGTAGATTAGCTCCTCGAAGTCGTCGAAAATTAGCTCTGATGGATTGTCCTTATATGAGTTGATTTCATCTAGTACAACCTCTTTCTCTTTCTTTATCTCCTTTTCGGGGAAGGTTGAACGGAAGGTAATATCAGCAATTAGCTCAACCGCTCTGTCAAAATCATCTTTTAGGAATGTTGCATGAATTACCGTCTCCTCCTTGGTGGTGTAGGCGTTTAGTTCGCCTCCAACATCTTCCAAACGGCTCATGATATGGTACGCCTTACGCTTTTTAGTTCCTTTGAAAACAACATGTTCAATGAAATGGGCAATCCCGTGCTCATGCTCTAATTCATCCCGTGTTCCAGCATTTATCATAATGGAACAGTGAGCAACAGGGGAGTTACAGCGCTTATGAATTACCCGAATACCATTTTGCAATGTATGGATTTCAAAGTCCATCGAAAGAGATTTTAGGGCGTAAACCTACTCTAAAAGATGATAATGAACAAAGTTTTTATCGTAATTGATAATGTATTGTTGCAGTAATTGAAATTATTATCGCTATTTTTTCGATGATAAATATCTGATAATTAGAAAACAAATAAATTACTTTGAAAAAAATATGCTTTGCAAGCTTTAAAGTTTTTGGGATAAATAAAAAACGTATATATTTGCACCGCATTTGCCAATGGTGCCATAGCTCAGCTGGTAGAGCAAAGGACTGAAAATCCTTGTGTCCGTGGTTCGATTCCACGTGGCACCACCAAGCCCCACGTGACACCATGTGGGGCTTTTGTTTTACTAGCGTTTACAATGGTTGTAGAAAATCGAAATATATGTGTTTTAGCTAGGTTGTCGCCACAAAATAGCCACAGAAAATGGGAGCGATAACTATTTCACCAAGGGATGATGCTTATACTCGGAAAGATGGAACTACAAGTCTTTACGCTACATTATATATAGGTAGGCAGCGAGTTAGAATTCCGGTAGGGGTAAGCGTTAAAACCCAACAATGGGATCAGGAGCATGAGCGAGTAAAAGGTGTGAGCAAAGATGCCAAGGATGCAAATCTGATTATCAATAATGTTAAGAGTAGGATAAACGAAATATTTGTAAACTTTAGACTTAACAATAGAAGAATAACAAAAGAGATATTTTTAAAGGAATACGATTCAAACTCATCGTATAGCGATTTTTGGGCTTTTATGGATGAGCAACTTAAAAAACGAAAGGGTACAATTGGAGATTCAACATATAGAGCGCACGAGTCAACGTTAAAAAAGTTTAGAGAGATACTTCCAAATTTACAGTTCTTTGATATTAATGATGAAACCATTCGGGATATTCGAAAGTTGCTCAAAAAACAATACAACAACAACGATAATACCATTGCTAAAAACCTCACAACGCTTAAAATTTACATTTTAATTGCTATTCGTAAAAAGTTGATGGAAGATAACCCTTTTAAGATTGAACGGATTAAGAGGTCGAAGCCAAATCAAGTATGGCTAACCAAAAAGGAGTTGATTAAAATTGTTGAATTGTATCGAAGTGACGAGTTGCCTATAAATCTAAATAAGGTACTTCAATATTTCCTTTTCTCATGCTTTACAGGATTTAGGTTATCGGATGTAAAAGGGTTTAAAATGGAGCAGATAAAAGGCGATTTTATAATAATAAACCCGATTAAAACAAAGCGAGTTAATAACGAAATGGTGACCATTCCAATTACCAAACCGATAATGACATTGCTAAAAGAGATTGAACCGAATAAAACGGAAGGTTTAGTTTTTAATTGCTTTGCTGATCAGGTTACCAATAGAATGCTTAAAAAGATTTCCGAAGCAGCAAGTATTAATAAGGATATAAGTTTTCATTCGGCAAGGCATACGTTTGCCACCTTCTTTTTAGAAACAACCGACGATTTGGCAACGCTGCAAAAGTTGCTAGGCCATAGCGATATAAAGCAAACAATGGTTTACGTGCACCTAACCGAGGGTAAAAAGGTTGAACAGATGCATAAATGTTGGGATGAATTTAAGATATAGGACTTCGGGATTAAATTAATAATTATGCTTACATAGATATTGATTTATCGTCAAACCCGAAGTCCTTCTAAACAAAAAACCCCTTGACTTATCAGGGGGTTTAATCTTTTATAGCAATATTTAAAACTTATAAACTAAAGCGAGTCCTGTGCCTTTTGTTTTTAATATTAACTCTTTCTCTTTTCTGCCTTCTATGCCCGATTTTTTTAATAAATTCCATGCTCTTGCGTTAGATATAAAACCAATCGCTGCTATTGCACCTGATGCGTATATGTAAGGCTTAATATCAAAAGAATTATCGCTTGATTCTTGCATTTTACCTGCTGCGAATACAACTCCGGAAATAGCGTAGCAAACTAACGCCATTTGACCAGAATTACCTGCTTTTTCACGAAGTATATCGCTTTTGTAAATACCAGGATTAAGTTGCAAGTTCTTTTCGGCTTGTTTGGCAAGTTTAATGCTATCGAGTTGCTGTTTGGAGCAAGTATCTCCGTAACCCTGAGCCATTATAAATATAGGAAGTAAACAGAACAATAGTGCAATAAAAGTTTTCATAGCGTTTTTGTTTTAAAAGTATAAAATTACCCCAACTTTTTAAGCCCATTCATTAAATTATTTTCATCGTTGTACTTCTTTTGAATATCTGAACTGATATATGCCTGACGATTTTTGGGGTCGGATAAAAACTTGTTTAATATTTTTAATTCATTAAGAACTTCGCCATTATCGCTTGCAGGAGCAGTTACATTAATAACAGGTGTTGAATTGCTTTGCGATGAAAAAGAGCTGTCGGAGTAAGGAACAGCAGGAGACATGGTGGTTGGGAACGATGGGTTTAACCCATCCTGTTTATCTAGTAGCCAGTTCGATAGTGGACCGGTAGTAGGGTCGATTAGCGTTTTGTTGCTTATTACACCCTCTTCTCCAGCCTCTCCCATGCGTGCGAATGTTTCTTTTTTAATTCTACCTCCTTTGGCAAAAGGCTGCGCCTTGTTAATTGCAGCCAACTGAATTACGCCAGTAATACCTGCAGCAATACTTAATGCAGCACCCCATGGACCACCCGGATTGGCTAAAAATCCAACAATAGCAGCAGCAGTATTAATAATAGTTTCGAATGTTTTTATCTTTTTTTCGCGAGCAGCACGAGAAGCATCAATGGCTTTTTTCTTATTTTCTAAATCCTTGTCGAGATTCGTTGTTCTGCGATTATATGCCTCTTGTGATATTAACTTGTTCTCAAGCATTCTATCAAGCGTGTCCTTTTCCTGATTGTTTGCCTCTTCTAATCTCTGAAGATGCTGCTCCTCTTCGGCACTTTGAATATCTGATAATCCTTGCCAAGCAGATAAAGCCATTCCTGATAACTCTCGGATAGAGTTAAAATCATTTTGAAAACGCTCCCACTGCTCATCGTTCATTCCGAATGGGTGAATATTCTGACTTCCAACAGCAGCAATATCAGCGTTCATCTGCTGTGTTAATGCAGTTGTATCAAACCCATACTTCTTTGCTAATTCAATAAGTTTGGCGTACTTATCCTCAATGGCAAAAATCTCTTCTTGCTTTTTACGTTCGCCCTCTTCGGTTAAAGCGAGTTGTATTGACCTAACAGCATCACTTTCCTCTTCGTTGGATTTAACAACATTTTTAAACCTATCCTCGTTTACTTTTAGCAGCTTATCGGCAAGTTTCTGAGACTCCTTAATAGCATCGTTGGCATACTTGATATCAATGGCTGAAAGTTCTTGTCCTTCGAGACTTTTTAACTGAGTAATAGCCCGAGTATGCCCTTTTGCTTCTTCGTATAATGCAGCATACTTCTGCTTTGTTTGAAGTACTTCTTTCTCTTTGGCTGAAAGATTATAAGTATCGAAGTCGTTTTGAAGTTTGCGTATTTTTTGATTTAATGCTTCTTCGGCTTTAAGCCATTCCTCCTCTTTTTTCTTTTCATCTGCTGCCGTTTTATTTTTTTCATCCTGAATGCTTTTTTCAAAACCAGTTAATTGCTTTTCCATTTTAATGGTATTCTCAAAAAACTGAGCATCTGTATCATATTGTTTTTTAGATGCTGCGATATATCCATCAATGGCTTTATTGGATGCTGCTCCATAACCTTTTAGAATTGCTGCATAAGTTTTAACATTTTCTGAAGCACCAGCAATTGATTTTTCAAAAAATTGAATATTATCCTGAATAATTGCCGTGTTATTTCCCATGCCCATTTTAGCATCGCCTTTTTGAGCATTTTTTAACTCTTCCTGTGACTTTGCAAGATTATCAATTGCCTCATTATATTTTACGGCCTGATTTCTTAGCTTACCATTCTGCTCATACTCTTCAACAAAGTTTTTAAGCTTTAATTTTGCATTATCTTCTGCCTCTTTTCTTTGCTCTTCTGTAGCATCGGCTGATACTTGGGCTAATTTTGATTGGAAAACAAGATCTTTTTCACTAATATCAAAGTTCAATTGACTACTGCTTTTACGATAAATGTCTAATTCCTTTTCAAGGCTAATAGCTTTTTTTAATGCTGTACGTCTCTCTTCATCAGTTTTCATTTGGTCTGCAGCAATATAACGTTGCTTAATAATTTCATTGTTGTACTTCGATTCAACTACTGTTAAACTTCTTGTTTTATCCTCCAGTTCATCACGCATTCTATATAACTCTTTACCAACAGAAACAGCTTTACTGATATCAGAAAAGAAAGTACTTAAATCTAATCCATTAGCAAAAGCACGTTTAACCGCTTCATAACCTGATTCTAAACCTGCTAAATGCTCACCAAGTTTATCGGATGCATCGTTTGCCGACTCCATGATGGCCTGCCCAACTTTCATTGCAGCAAATGCCCCTGCAATGTATGGAGTAACCATTGCTGCTCCGTTTTTAAGTGTATCCCATGATTTACCTGCACCACTTAAAGTTGACCGATGCTCATCTATAATTCCTTTTGTTCGCTTTAGCTCGGCAACTTTCTCGTTATATCCTGCCTGCGCAGGAGTCATTTTAGCCACCTCGTTGTATAACTTTATATACTCGTTTTTTATAGACTTAATGCTATTTTCAACCTCTTTACCATTAATAAAAATGGTTATTGTACGATTTGCCATGCTACTTAATTTTACGGATTACAACATCAACCTTATCGGCATAAATCTCGGTTATCTTATCGGCGAACTGATTAAACCGTGCATCTATGGCTGGGTTAAAAAAGTCTTTCTTTTCTCCTGGGCTACTGATGGGTCTACCTCGGCCAACGCCTTTTGCCAAAAATATACCTTGCCTTGGGAATTTAAACCCAACCCCAAACGCCTCGCCATACTTGTAGTAAACTTTCTTTTTAACATCACGCTTTAAAATTCCTTCTTTTGAAATTCGAGTCATTAACTTAGCTTTGGCTTTATCGGACTTTAATCGGCGGAGTAGTTCTTGTTTGCCTTTAACGCCAAGAGCCGAAATTGCGCCTTTCATTCCAGCAACAACCTCGTCGCTAAACTTACGAACCTCTTCGTTAACCTGTCGGGTTTGAACCTCCAACTCGCTATCGTTAGTCATACTTCTCTTTGGCTAGTTTTATTTCAGATGCCTCAATACCATTATTTGAAATTTGAAAATCGAACGATTTAATCCAAAATTGATTGCCATCAATGGCAACTAGCCTTGGCGTTTCAATTTCTCCATCTATGGTGGATTGAAACATTCTAATAATCTTTAATAACCTATCGGGAGTAAGAAATAGATTTGCTGAGATTGTTTCGTGATTTCCAACAATATCGAGCATAGGCTTAAGCGTTGTTTTATATAGCCCATCTTCGCCATCGAGCCTTAAACTTTTAATGCGATCAATAATAGCTCCATTTGCATCAACATTTCCCATGCTTGCCATTGGAAATGTTCTGCCTCCAGCATTTTTATTGCCTAAATAGTTTAGAATTGTCAATTTTATCTCACTGCTAATACCAAAAGCATCGCTCATGCCCTCTCCGCTAATTTGAGGAGCCATTATCTTTTTATCAAAATCGGCATGGCTAATCACGCTTTGAATTTCGGGTTTATACTCTTCGCCTTTTTTTAACCCAGAACCCGAAGTTTCAATAAACGTATTAAAATCAACCAATTTGTAAACTGTTCCAAAACGTTCTGCCTTTAAATATCTGAATAGATTTTTTACTTTAATTACCGCATTGGCTTTTGGAGCAGGAAGTGCGAATGGATGGCTATACTCTGTTGATTTAATAGGGTACAAGGTTTTCATTATATCTGTATCGTCGTAATCGTAAGATACTTTGTAGTTCTTGCTGTCCTCGTATGTTTTTTCAACCTCACCAATAATCCATTTTGTAATATCAAGCGTATTTTTGTTGGCAATTATATCAGTAGCAAGTTCAATTTGCACCGTGTTACGCAGTTTATCTGCGAATATTAAAAGTCCAAATAGCTTGCGAAGGGAATTAACCATTTTGGTAATTGGAATTCCTTTAAACGATTCGCCAATATTTATTGATGTTGCAAATCGATTTAATGTATTATGAGAAACACCTGTAATAGTTATGTTGCCTGTTATAGGCTCATAGTTTTTATTTATCCAAACTCGAATATTTGATAATGCCGTACCATTGTACCAAAAAAAGGCAGATGCTTCAAAAATAGTCTCCTCTGTTGAATTATCTTTTCGGATAAATGATTGAATTTCTCCAGCACCCTCAATATATAAATATGCGGTTTCAATACTTTGAACGTGACGAAGGCGAAGATCGGTTACGTTGACCTCAAAATATCCCTTCGATGTCAATCTAAATGAAAAGCCATCTTCGAATGTAGTTTCTATTCCTGCTTTATAATCGTTACTAAATAAATATCTAGGGTCATCTAAACTATCAACAGAGCCAGTAACTAATGCATCAAGGTAAGTTTCGGCAACAGCCTTGTCGGCTGATTTTAACGAAAGTAATATAGCATCATGAAGTGCGCTATGTGTTAAAAACCCACCGATAACCCTAAATCCTTGCGACTTAAAAATATCGCGCAATACTGCACGTGCGTAAAAAGCAGGAAGCAGGCTATACCTATTTGTTTCATAAACACCCTCTTCAGGATCTCCTTCTTCCCATTCTTTAACAATCTCGTTGTATGGAAAATGACCATCCTCGTCGGGCAGGTTAAAAAACCCATTAAAATCACTATTAGCAGAACCATAAAACTCGGGTGCGTATATTGTTGGAAACACAACCTCCGAATTGATATCGCTATTTAACTCTTCGCATTTGGCGCGAACCTGACCTGTATTTGAACCTAGCGTTATTGGAGTTAAAAGCCCTTGAATTTGGTGCATTTCCATATCGGCAAAATCATCGGAAAATATTGAACTATAAAATATAGCTCTATATTTTCCGTCGCCATAACTTTTACATAGAATTGCTCCTGAATCAAGTTCCGTACCGTTAAAAATAAGGCTGCAGTTTACTTTTTTAATGTTTTGTTCAACATCAAAATATGGAGAGGCTCCTATAATTTTGCTGTTAATCCCTTTTAAATCGTGTGGTAAATCAAAATGATAGCTAACATTTGACGATAGAGTATCGGTTACAAACATGGGGTACGTGTACGAAAATCGAATGCTTGTTTTTGGGTCGAGCACAAGATTGCCACTTCCTGTTCTTATTTCTAGCATGGGAATGCGTATCGGTAAGTTAGTTTTGGCGATGATAGGTCTTCTAATTCATCACCAAGGTCAAATTCATCCGAAGTAATAACGATTGGAATAAACTCATCGTTTTCGAGTTTCCAAACAAAAGGAGAATCAACAATCTCTTTTAAATGATTAAGTTCTTGTTTTGTCAAGGAGCCTAATATCAATTCAAATCCCTCATATGGATTTAATGATCGTTTTTGGTAAGCAGCATCGGTAGCATTATATGATAATGGGATAGATGTTTCGGCTTCAACAACATTTGTTTTCAGCTTTTTATTTTCCATTCCTTTTATGCAAATAGCATCATAACCACCAAAAGCGTTTAAAAAACGAAACACTTTTCCATAATCAGGTTTTTCAACAACAATAAACGATGCAGAGCAAATAGTTACGGATTCGTAAACAATTAGTATTTCATACCTATAACACTCCTTGCCATCTGGAGTATTTGCATCAATATCAAGTTGATTATACCCTGCAGGAATAAAATATGATTCGTTTTGAGCGCAAGCAATCGTTTCAATATCTATTGTCTCATCGGTTTCGTCGGTAAAGTAAAGTTTTGCTTTTACATCAAACGAAGCAATATCTGAAGTAATTAAAATGGTTAACTCCTGATGAGCATCTTTCCAAATTTCTCTCCAGCTGTGAGCATTGCTTAAAATAAGCAATGGCAGCGGAATAGTAAATGTTGGGAAAATTCTATAAGGTAATCGAGCAAATATTGCAAAGTAATGCGACGTTGTTACTTCGTCAACCAGACTAACACCATTGTTTGGGTGATGCTCCCAAAGTTTTAAATAATATTCGGTTATGTTAATTAATTCAAAAGAAGATTTACCAACCAAAGGGAGATAAGGGTTAAAACCTTCAACAATTCTGTTTTTTAAATTGATACTTGCTTTACCTAAATAATCAATTGGGTGAAAAGCAAATCCTTTGCTGATAAATCCTGAATCACCATTATGCTTAACAAATAATTCGCTAACAATTTTTAAAGGATCCTGAAACTTAATATCACTATAGTGAGGAATAACAGAAGGAGAAGTTGACTTTATTTCTACGGGTAGAAAATCTGTAATGTTTTTTTCGTAGTAATATGGACCAAACCATCTTTCCCAAGTTGCATTAAAAAGAGTATTTTTTATTAACTCGGAATGCATAATATCGTCATCAAGTGCGGTTGATGCTGTTATTTGCGTTCCACTTTCATCGGCCTGTGTAACGAAATCGTAACGAATTGATTTATTTCCCCAGTTTATCTCAATATAAGTCCCAACCCCTGGAGCACTATCAAAAATAATCCAAAATCGAGCTCCCTTAACTCTTGGGCTATCAAGTTCAAATCCAAATGGATTTAAAGCAAAATCAACAACTCGTGGCGTTTTTTCTAATGTGTACGACATTATCTATTCCATTTAGAGTTTGTAACTGTAGGCTTAAAGGTTTGAATTACATCAAATACCAATCGAGAACCGCCAATTTTGGTTGCATCGTTGAATGATATTTGCTGAATATCTACGCTATTCCAATCGATATTAGTAAATGGTCCTGTGAGGTTTTGAACATCATCGTAAATTCTCCGGGCAAACTCATCGGCAAGGGCATCGGTTAAGTCGTAAAGGGAATTAATTGACTCAGGTGATGGTTTTGTTTCCATTTGAATAAACATAATGCCAATGGATATACGCTTTGTGCTTTGACTGCTAAACTTTGCTTCTGAACGCTCTAACCCAACGAATGGAAAATATACTCCACTTCGGATATTCATTAACACCTCCTCAAGTTCCATGCGGTAAAAATGCGGCTCTTTCTCGCGATGGCATATATCAACATGCTCTTGAGATAGCTTTTTAAAGTATAATTCGATAACGTTATTTTGGCTCATGGGCTAATGTTTATTCAAAAAAACTGCGATTTATACCCAAAAAAAAGGACAGCAAATTGATATGTAGTATCTTTGTTAACGACGATAAATCAATACACTATGAAAGAAAATAAACCAGGAGACACAGTTTACACTGACCCAGAACTCCAAAAGCAGCTAACGCTACAGGATAACCTATTCAATGAATTTACAGATAAGTATATGCCATCGGATGATGCTCGTGGGTGCGAACTAAAAACCACGTGGGAGATACAGGATATGTTTTCGGGAATAACCGATTTAAGTCGCGATGAAATTGCTGTTAAACTTAGTTCGCTTGGTTTTAAAGCAAAAATTATTGGGGCTGAGTACCGGTGGTTACTTTTTCCGAGGTGTTAGCTCATCATTTAATGCGCTAAGAATATGATGCGCATTGCTGTTAAAAATCTTTTCAACCTCTACATCTGAAACGCTGCCTGCCATTTTACGCATTATTTTAACGTATTCGGGTGCTTTATGTTTTGCACTGGCGTGTTGACTGTTTGATACAGGAAAAACAAAAGGGTAAAGGCTATAGCACCATTTGCGGATAGCATCCCAACAGCGAATAGATGCATTTATAAACTCGGGCGACACGTTGGTGAATTGTTTTTCAAACTCGTGAAGCAAATCAGAGTCGAACTTATTATTCTTAATATACAAGCAGGCCAAGAATGAGCGAATATTTTTAGGAGTTCGTTCCTGGTTTAAATCAAACATTTTTAACTCTAAAAATGCCCACTGGCCAAACGACATACCCCGAAGTTTTTCTGTTGGTCCTGAAAACTTTTTATAATTCTTAATTGGAAACTTAGAAGATAATATTGGCTCGTCGATAAATGCTGATATCTGCTTACGACTTTCGATATCGTACCATGCGCTACCTAAAATTTTAAAAAGTTCGAGCAGTTCATCCTGCGAGCACTCATCCCAACTCAAGCGATTAACTTTAAAAGCTCTTTTTAAAAACCTTTTTCGGCTGATGGTTAGCATGGAATAATATTAACGCTGTGTTTGAATTACTTCGTTATAGGTAAGTTTTGCATAAGGATTATCTGTCCACATTTTTTGCTTTAATACTAATGGTTTAAAGCGCCATAATAACCATGGTTTTCTATTTTGATAAATGGCCTGATGTATTGGTACCGGCATTGAGATATTAGTTTTTGCTGTTGTATCGCCAAGTTTATAGTTGCTTAAAAACTGAATCCATTTATCGGTATACTTACTGATTATTGTTGTGTCCTGTTGGTTTACTATTCGTTTAACATCGGCATTAATTTCAGCGTTAATAGATAAACTTGTATTCTGATACTGCTCTAAAGCATTAATTTTTATTCCTTGTTTTTTTAACTCCTGTTTCAACTCAGGAAAGAACTTTTTTATATCAGAAAGGTCTAATCGCTTAACAATAGTTTCAACAACAGTGCTATCAACGTTAAACTTATTTCCTTCTTTAAACGATTCAATTGTTGTTGATAGAAGAGCGTTTCGCTCTTTTTCATTTTTTATCAAATATCCTGCTCCTGCAAGATTTAATACTAAAATAATAATGATAAGTATGAAGTTTCGGTTCATCTCCTTAAGTTTTTGATTTTCAATTTTTACTTGTTGATAGTATTCTTTCATGATTACTCCTTTATATATCTAGCAATCTTATAAAGTTGACGAGTAGGACGGCGTTTCATATAAACGCCGTCGCCCTCGTTACTTCCTTCACTATTTGTATTTCCTTCAACAGTTATGGTTATTCTATCCCCAAATCGGTGAATAAATCCAATATGACCGATTATTTTAGCCTGTTGGTAATATATACCAAATACATCACCGGGGAGTGGCGTTTGGTTTTTGATACCATCGCGAGCCCAAATAATGTTTTGGCTATTATTGAACCATGAAGGAACCCATGCCGAGCGTGGATTTTTTACACCATTTTGTGTGTAAACCCACGATACAAATGCAGCGCACCACGCATATCCTTTACCAAAGTTAACAGCAGCAAGGTAAGTTTCTACATCAACACCGTCGTTATGTCCAGTTGCCTCACGAACTCCAACTTGGCTTAGATATGTTTTTTCTACCTTTTCTCGAATTAGAATACTCTGACCAACAGAATAGTTCCAAATAAGTAGATAGCAAATAGTAGCAATGATAGTACGCATTTTTGATATGTTGATAGGTTAAACTCGGTGATTTGTCGTTGGTAAAAATGCTCTTCAAAAACCTCGTCGATAAATTTATATACGCTTGGGAACGAAATTTTTAAAAGAATAAAAGCAAACCCATGTATAATAAGCATTGCAGCAATTGCAAAAATAACGCTATGTAAAACTCCTAAATCATACGCTGCAGATGTTGGATCGAGCATTCGCAAAAGCAATGGCGAGAAAAAGAAAAGCGCAATGCCAATAGGAATTGATATAATCTCGTTCCAGTTGGAAAAAAACTTTACAAGCTTTTTCCAGTATGGTTTGAATAGAATTAACCACTGAAAAAGCCAAGCCATGAACTGAATAAAATCAATCCAAAAGCCTGCAAATTTTTTGATTAAGTTTTTCACGTTATTAGTTTTTAATGAATACAATAATTATTATAGCCGAAGCAATAGCCAATCCGGTAATAACAACACCCGGATGTTTCTGAAAGAAATTCCAATCTAAAAGATTTTCTTCAATTTCATCAATTCTTTTAGACTGAGGACAATCGGAAAAATGAGAGGCGTTAGCAATTTCTAAACTGTTAACCCTCCCATTTGTCTTTGTAGTTTGTTCCAGTATTCGATCTAATTTTTTATTCATTTCAACAATATTGTTTTCTTGAATATCAGTAATGGCTTTTAACTCAGCGTGAAGAGCCGTTAACTTTAAATCGATTACTGAATCAGATTTTCG
>JANYLA010000118.1 GCA_025361485.1 Bacteroidales bacterium | reverse complement strand
TAAAACCAGAAATAGCTGATAAATATGAAGGAAAATGCAAAAATGGTCTTGCAAATGGAAAAGGGGTAGCCGAAGGGAAAGATAAGTATGTTGGACGATTTAAAAATGGGTTACCCCAAGGAGAAGGTAAATATACTTGGTCAACTGGGGAAATATATGATGGGTCGTGGCTTGAAGGAAAAAAAGAGGGAAGAGGAAAATTATTTTATAAGAAAGATGGCGTTGATAGTATTAAAATAGGGATTTGGAAAAATGATGTTTTCTTTAAAAAAATTGTACCTAACCCTTATTCAGTAATAAGATATGATGGTGTAAAAAGATATTCTGCTAGTCGTATTGGTGATGGTGATAGAATTCTTTTTTCATTTAAACAGAATAATAGTACAGCCAGCACAAATAACCTCATTTTTTCTAATAGTAGTGGCAATTCATTTAGTGTTGGTACTCAAAGAGGCTTCGAGAAAATTAATTTCCCGGCTAGTTTTAAAGTAACTTTTTCAGTACCCAATTCCTATGGAGGTGGTTCTATTGATGTTGCATTTGAAATTGAAATTACTGAACCAGGTAGTTGGACTGTTGACATAGATATTTAGCATTTATTACTGATTTTAATTAAAGAAAGGGAAGAAGTTGATGATTAACTTATCCCTTTGTGTAAAGGTTTAAACTAGGTTGATTTCTCAATCTAACTGGTTAATTAATTTATATCTTACCTATTGCCTTTAACTCCTTTTCAAGTTGGTTTACAAGCATCTCCATTCGACGAGTAACAGCAAGGAATGGCTCCTTGGTGGTTAAGTCAACACCTGCTTTTTGAAGTAAAGTAACAGGATAATCATTGCTGCCCGATTTTAGTAAAGTTAGATATTTATCGAGTGCAATTTGCGCCGATTTTTTATCCTTAGCTTTGGCTACCTGTTCATATAAACTGCTCGATGAAGAGAAAGAAACAGCATAGTTATATACATAAAACGAGTAGTTAAAGAAATGTGGTACTCTTGACCATGTGTATTTTCCATCCTCCGCACGTTCAATCATGGTTCCGTTGTATTGAATGTCAGATTCGTTGTAGATTTGAGCAAAAGTTTCTGCGTTAATTGGTTGGTCTTGCTCAATCATTTCATGAACTTTATACTCAAACTCAGCGAATTGTGCTTGACGATAGAAAGTTCCAGTGATATTATCAATAGCTTGTACTAAAAGTGCTACTTTCTCCTTAGGATCGGTAGATTTAGCAAGCATATAGTCTAGTAACATATTCTCATTAAAGGTAGAAGCAACCTCTGCAACAACTGTTGCTGAACCTGAATATACCATTGGTTGATTGCTATTGGCCATTAATCCGTGCATAGCATGACCAAGTTCATGCGCAAGAGTGAACACATTGTCCCGAGTTTCATCCCAGTTCATTAATATGTAAGGGTGCAAACCATAAACTGACATGTTGTAGGCACCTGTTCTTTTACCTGGCTTCTCGTGAACATCAATCCATCCACCCTGAAAAGCTGTTTGAAGCAATTTACCATAATCTTCGCCCATAGGTTTCAAAGCCTCTTTAACTACACCAACAGCTTCTTCCCATTTATATGTTTTATTGAAATCAACTAGTTCGACGGAATTATCACTACCATAATACTTTTCAAGTTTAAGCGCTTTTTTACGCAGTTCATAGTATTTTTGAAGTGGTTGAGAATTCTCACTAGCGACTTTTAGAAGGTTAGTGTAAACGTCTTTTGGGATGTTATTTGAAGCAAGAACTCTTTCTAAGCACGATTTATAACCTTGAAGTTTTGCTGAAGCCCAACGGTTTTGAAGCATTCCTAGATAAATATCAGCAAAAGTATTCTTTGCTTTCAGAAAGGGTACTCGCGTTGCATCGCCCATCCTTTTTCTATCATCTTGATTTTGGTTTGAAGTAAAAACCTTATTTGCATTTGCTGGTGATGCAATTAGCTCCTCACCAGTTGATAATTTTACCTTTTGGTACTCGATATCTGCAATTGATAATGAAGTATAGATACGCGATGTGGCATCTAATGCACTGCTGAACTGTGTAATAATATTTTGAGTTGCCTCAGGGAGTATATGCTCTTGTAAACGGTAAAAACTCTCCATATCATGCTTGTAAACTGCAAGTCTTGGATTGGTTTCCATCCATTTATATACTTTTTCCGAAGGAACTGTAGCAAGTTCTGGCGATATCCAGCCAGTATTCATTCCCATCTGTATGAAAACAGTTTGTAACTCTTGCTCTTTATTGGAATACATTGGATTTTTACCATCAACATCTTTTTGTAGCGAAACGTAAACATAAAGTCTTTCGGCTGTTTTATTTACCTTTTCTGAAAACTCAAAAAATTCCAACATCTTCTCTGCGCTTTCGCCAAGTTTTCCTTTGTACTCTAAGAATTTTGGAATATCAAGTTTAATTAATTCCAAATCTTTAGCCCAAGTATCGAAGTTTGGGTAGATGTCGGTAAAATTCCAATTATACCTGTAATCAGGTGTTTCAGCCTTCTGCTGCTTATCATTCTGTGCATTCATACTTACAATGCCAATTAGTATTAGTCCTACCGTTAACGATAACTTCTTCATACTTTTTTAGATTAAATGAATACTTTTAATTTTATATTAAGTTTGAAATTGATTTTAAAAGCCCTACAAAGGATTGTAGGGCTTTACATGTATTTTAGAATATTGATTTATTCAACAATAGTTACCCACCCATGATTATCGGGAATATCACCAAACTGAA